>NZ_JBQDLF010000010.1:0-110062 GCF_052095815.1 Brachybacterium sp.
AACCGTCTACCTGGGGGTCAAGGGGTCGCAGGTTCAAATCCTGTCAGCCCGACCGAGATGGAACACCCTCCCACCTGCTGGTGGGAGGGTGTTCTGCGTTCTGCACCTCTCCGCGTGCCCAGCCCCTCCAGGCACGGGCTCGTCAACCCTTCACGGGCCCCACCCAGACCTGCTGGGCATTGGTGAACTCGCGGATGCCGTGCGGGCCCAGCTCACGGCCGTAGCCGGAGCGCTTGATCCCGCCGGAGGGCAGCCGCGGATCAGATTTCACGATCCCGTTGACCGAGACCTGACCGGCGTCGATGCGGCGTGCCATCGCGACCCCGCGCTCGGTCTCGGTCCAGATCGCGGCGCCGAGACCGTAGGGGGTGTCGTTGGCCAGAGTGAGGGCGTGCTCCGCGTCCTCCGCCGCCATCACCACAGCGATCGGCCCGAAGGTCTCCTCGGTGCAGGCCGCCATCCCCGGCGCAACACCGGTCAGCAGAGTCACCGGGTAGAAGAAGCCCTCCCCCTCGGGCATCTCTCCGCCGAGCACGAGGATTGCGCCGGCCGCGACGCTCTCGGTGACCTGCCGGTGGAGGTTCTCTCGCAGCTCCTCCCGGGCGATGGGTCCCACCTTCGTCGCCTCGTCCCGGGGATCACCGACCACCAGGTCCCGCAGCTGGGCGGTGAGCAGCTCGACGAACTCGTCGTGCACGGAGCGTTCCACGATCACCCGCTTCGCGGCGATGCAGGACTGGCCGGCGTTGATGATCCGCGAGAGGGCTGAGACCTCTGCCGCCTTGGCGAGGTCCGCATCGGCCAGCACGATGCAGGGATCGGAACCGCCGAGCTCGAGTACTGCGGGCTTGATCTCGCTCGCGGCGATCGACGCGACCTTCGCCCCGGCCCGGTCCGAGCCGGTGAAGGAGACCGCCTGGACGCGGGGATCACGGATCGCCTGCTCGACGTCCTCGGTGGTGGCCAGCAGGGTCTGGAAGACCCCGTCGGGGGCGCCGGCGGCACGGAACACCTCCTCGAGCGCAGCGGCACAGCCCGGCACATGCGGATCGTGCTTCATGATGGCGGTGTTCCCGGCCATCAGCGCCGGGGCGCAGAAGCGGAAGGCCACCCAGAACGGGGCGTTCCAGGGCAGGATCCCGAGCACTGGGCCGAGCGGCAGGTACTGCACGTAGGAGGAGGTCGCGTCGGACTCCAGGTGCTCTTCGGCCAGGTACTCCGGGCCGAACTCGGCGTAGTGCTCGGCGGCCCACGCCGATTTCGCGACCTCTCCCCTGGCCTCGCCGATCGGCTTGCCCATCTCCTCGGTCATCAGCGGGGCGAGCTCGTCGGTGTGCTCGCGCAGGTAGGTGGCGACTCTCCGCAGCACCTCGGCGCGTTCGGCGAGGGTGGTGTCCTTCCAGGAGGTGTAGGCGGTCTGGGAGCGGTCGATGATCGCGGTGATCTCGGCAGGCGTCGCAGCGGGCACCTCGCGCACCACGGAACCGGTGGTGGGATCGATGGCGGTCAGCATGGTCATGGGTGCTGCTCCTCTCAGAAGCGGGGGGCGAGGACAGCACCGGTCGGGAACGACCGGGCCGAGCTCTCGTGGACGGTGAAGTCCTCGGGCAGGGTGAAGAACGACTCGCAGCCGTCCTCCGTGATGTGGACGGTGTCCGAGATGCCGACGGTCTTGTTCCCGTCCACTCCCCACATCCACGGCAGCAGATGGAAGGTCATTCCCTCCTCGAGCTGCCGCTCATCGCCCTCCAGCAGGGAGACGATGTATCCCTCGTCCCAGGATGGCGGGAAGGCGATCCCGATGGAGTAGCCGGCGCGGGTGACGAGCTGGGCGCCCACGTCGTTGCTCTCGATGCGGGAGCGGGTGAGCACCGCGATCTCGGAGACGGTCACCCCCGGCTTCATCAGTGCCCGCAGCTCCGCCAGGGTCTGCTTCATCAGCTCCTGCGCGGAGTGCATCGAGTCCGAGAGCGCCCCGTTGACCACGGTGCGCATCATCGCCGTGTGGTAGCGGCGGTAGCACCCGCCGACCTCGAGGAAAACGTGCTCGCCGGGACGGATCATGCGGCCCTCCCAGGTGGAGTGGCCGATCATCGAACGGGGTCCGGACGCGACATACGGCATCACCGCCGGGAACTCACCGCCTGCCCGGAACATCGCCGAGGTGATCGCGGCGGCCACATCGTTCTCAGTGGCTCCGGCCATCGCCGCCCCCAGCCCGGCGGCCATCCCCGCCTCCCCGGCATAGGCGGCGAGCTGCATCACGTCGATCTCGGCCTGCGACTTGCGGACCCGTCCCTCCTCGACGATGCCGAAGCAATCCACCAGCCCCTCTCCGAAGGCGTCGTGGAAGCGGTCCTGCTGGTAAGCGGGGAAGTAGTAGCTGTTGCGCTCGTAGCCCACCCGGGAGTCCCCCAGGCGCAGGTCGCGCAGGGTGCTGACGAGTTCGAGGATCGCGTCGCCGTCGTCGGGATAGGGCCGGGAATGCTCCACCCAGGTCCGGGCGATCACGTTGGACTCCTCGAGCGCGCGGGTGATCATCACCGAGTCCGCGCTCAGCGGGACGATCAGGGCCTGGAAGTAGGAGTAGCCGGTGGTCTGATAGTCGGTGAGGTACATGAGGTTCTCGGGGTCGGTGATGATCACCGCGTCCAGCTCCCGCTCCGTCATCCGCCGCCTCAGCTCCCCCAGTCGGCGTTCGTATTCCTCGGGCGCGAAAGTCATATCGGACCGGCGGCGCATCAGCGAGCCTTCGTCGCGGCGTCGATGGCCTGTGCCAGCAGGTCCAGTCCCTCGGTCAGATCGGCTGCGGGGATGGTCAGCGGCGGGATCAGCTTGATCACCCGTCCTCCGCTGCCGCAGGGGCCGATCAGCAGGCCGCGCTCGAAGCATTCCGTCTGGACCTGCTTGGCGAAGGCTCCGTCCCCGGTGTCCAGGGCCTGCATCATGCCCTTGCCGCGCACCTCCCACTCCTTGTCGGGATGGGCCGCGGCGATCGCCTCGAGCGCCTCGCGCATCTGTTCGCCCTTGGCGAGCACGTCGGCGAGGAACGACTCGTCGGTGAAGTAGTCCAGCGCGACGGTCCCCGCGACGAAGGAGAGCCCCTGTCCTCGGAAGGTGCCGGTGTGGGCACCGGGTGACCAGTTGTCGTCGACGGCGGGCTTGTTGAGGTTCATCGCGATCGGGGTGCCGAAGCCGCCGAGCCCTTTGGCGAGCGTGATGATGTCCGGGTCCAGGTCCATTCCGTCGAAGGAGAAGTAGCCTCCGGTGCGGCCCACGCCGGCCTGGATGTCGTCGATGATGAACAGCGCTCCGACCTCGCGGGCGAGGTCCTGGATCTCGTGCAGCCATTCCCTGCTGGCGATGTTGACGCCGCCCTCGGCCTGGACCGGCTCGACGAGGAATGCCGCAGGAGGGGTCAGGCCGCTGGAAGGGTCCCGCAGCGCGGCGGCGTAGTCGGAGACGCCGGTGCGGCCACCGGGCGCGGTCTCGAACTGCAGGCGCACGACGTCGGTGAGCGGAACCCCTGCCCACTGTCGGAATGCCTCATTCGCGGTCGCGGCGAGCGAGCCGAGGGTCATGCCGTGGAAGCCGTGGCTGAAGGCGACGATCTCGCGCCGACCGGTGGTGAGGCGAGCCAGTTTGAGCGCCGCCTCCACCGCATTGGACCCCGTGGGCCCCATGAACTGCATCCGATGGTCCATCCCCCGCGGCGCCAGGACCACCTCATGGAAACGGGCGATGAAGTCACGCTTGGTGGTCGTGTAGGTGTCCAGGCTGTGCGCCACGCCGTCCGCCTGGAGGAACTCGATCATCGCCTCCTTCATCCTCGGGTTGTTGTGCCCGAAGTTCAGGACTCCGGCCCCGGCGAAGAAGTCGATGTAGCTGGTGCCGTCCTCATCGACCTGGCGGGCGTTGGAGGCGGAGGCGAACACCGTCGGATACGCGCGGCAGTACCCGCGGATCTCGGACTCATGCTGCTCGAAGATGGTGGTGTCCATGAGGGACCTCCCGTCGCGATGCGGGGCAACCTCGCTCGTCACGCCCGGCCGCATAGCGAAGTTCGCCCCGTCTGACAAGTGGGTGCCGGTGTGCCGACCATCACTCACCCGGGGCGGTCCCGTCAAGCGGCCCAGCTCGAGAGGCCTGTCGTGACCTCTCTGCACCGGTGCGCCTGCGGGCAGGTCTCGAGTGGGCAGTCCCGCTCCCGGGGGCAGTCAGGCCCTTCAGCTGCCGCGAGCCTCTCCCCAGTCGACACCCTCCAGGGAGAGGTCAGCGGCCATGTCCTCGAGGAAGCGGATGACAAGACGACGTTCGGCGGAGCCGAGCTTCTTCGCTGCGTTGACGCGACGTGCTTGCTGAGCGCCGATCGTTCGCATCGCTGTCGCGCGGGTCGAGGGGTCGACGTGCACGACCAGCGCGCGACGGTCAGTGGGGTGGCGCACCCGCCGGATGTGCCCGGCGTTCTCGAGACGGTCCAAGAGCTTCGTGGTGGATGCGCTCGAGATTCCCAGCGTCCGCGCGATAGCCCCGGGGGTAGCCTCTGAGCCCATGTTCTCGCTCACGATGACGAAGTGCAGGGCTCGCATATCGGTCTCGCTGAGCTCCATGTACCTCAGGGAAGCTTCAGACAGGGCCTTCTCCGCGGCGCGGAGCCGCGAGAGCGCCTCCATCAGGGCGTCTATCTCCTGAACATCCTGCGCAGCCAGGCCGCTGTATTCGATCAGCTCCTCGTGCGGATCGCTTGCGGCCATCGAGAACAATGACGGCGTGGCGGGCTCGATCCCCTGCTGCGCCGCCTGCTCTCCTGACGTGTTCATGCCGACGAGCCTACTCCGCAGAAGGTGACGAAGTAGGTATCTTATCTAACTACTGATCTGTGAGACACTATCCCGGTCACGCAATTTCGAAGGGACGAACATGGCCTCCATCAACGATTCGACGGACGGCTCCGCAAAGCCGACACACCGTCGCAGCACGCGAGGGATCCCCCGAGCCCTGCGCGTTCTGATACCCGCGCTTCTGATCATCGCGTGGCTAGCGGCGGCAGCTGTGGGCGGGCCGTACTTCGGCCGAGTCGAGGAGGTCTCGTCCAATGACCGCACCGCTTATCTCCCCGAGACCGCCGACGCCACACAGGTCTCCCTCCTCTCCTCGAACTTCCTCGGATCGGATTCGCTGCCCGCGATCGTGGTCATCACCTCGAGCGATGAGATCGACGACCAGATGGCTGCCGAGCTCGATGAGACAAGCGCCGATCTCGCGCAGCTGGACGAGATCACCGGCGAGATCTCACCGGTGATCATTGCCGACGACGGCCTCGCCGCACAGCTGTTCATCCCGCTCGACCCGGACGCGGATATGGCAGAGCTGACCGCTGAGATCGATAACACGCTGGCAGCTGATCTGCCCGAAGGCCTCACCCCGTACGTGACCGGCCCAGCGGGATTCTCCGCCGATCTCGGCGCCGCCTTCGCGGGTATCGACGGGCTGCTGCTGGCCGTGGCGCTCGCAGCGGTGTTCGCGATCCTCATCGTCGTCTATCGCTCGGTGATACTTCCCGTGGTCGTCCTCGCCACGAGCGTCTTCGCACTGTGCGCCGCTCTGCTCACCATCTGGTATCTCGCTGCCGCGGATATCCTGCTCCTGTCCGGGCAGACCCAGGGGATCCTCTTCATCCTCGTGATCGGCGCCGCCACTGACTACTCCCTGCTGTACGTGGCCCGATATCGCGACGAGCTCCGCCACACCCGGCTCCGCGGGGCCGCGACGATGAAGGCTCTGCGCGGCACCATCGAACCGGTGCTCGCCTCGGGCGGCACCGTGATCGCCGGCCTCCTCTGCCTGCTGCTGTCGGATCTGAAGTCGAACAGCACGCTCGGCCCGGTGGCGGCCATCGGAATCCTCTTCGCCATGGCCGCGGCACTGACCTTCCTTCCGGCGGCGCTGTACGGCATGGGCCGAGTGGCGTTCTGGCCGCGCCGCCCCCGCTACGAGCCCGACGCCCCCGCCGCCGGGGCCGACCCGGCCGACCATGGCATCTGGGGACGCATCGCGCTCGCCGTCCGGCGCCGCCCCCGGCGCATCTGGATCATCACCGCTGTGGTCCTCGCGGTCGGCTGCCTCGGGGTGACCCAGCTGCGAGCTGACGGCGTTCCGCAATCCGACCTGGTGCTGGCAGAATCCTCCGCCCGCGAGGGTCAGATCGCTCTGGGCGAGCACTTCCCCGGAGGCTCAGGAACCCCCGCCCAGATCCTCGTCGACGACTCCGCCCTCCAGGACGTCACCGACATCCTGCTGGCTGCCGACGGTGTGGATTCCGTGACGGTCACCGCCGAGGACTCCCCCAGCGGCTCCGCTCCCGTCACCGAAGAAGGCGTCCAGCCCTTGGGCCCGCCCGGAACGCCAGCTCCGGAGCCCACCGTCATCGACGGCGACATCCTTCTCCAGGCGACCCTCTCCGACGCACCGGACTCCGCGGCAGCCGAGGACACGGTGCGCGAGCTCCGCACCGAGTTCGCCGCGCAGGACATCTCGGCGCTGGTCGGCGGACCCACCGCCATCTCGATCGACACCAATGACGCATCGGCTCATGACCGCGCGCTGATCATCCCGATAGTTCTCGTCGTGATCCTGCTGATCCTGATGCTCCTGCTCCGCTCGATCCTCGCTCCGATCCTCCTGATCGCCACCACGGTGCTGTCCTTCGGCACGGCGATGGGCGTGGCCGCGTTGGTGTTCAACAACCTGTTCGACTTCCCCGGCGCCGATCCGGCGGTCCCCCTGTACGGGTTCGTCTTCCTGGTCGCTCTCGGCATCGACTACAACATCTTCTTGATGACCCGGGTCCGGGAGGAGTCGCTGAAGCACGGGACCCGCGAGGGCGTGGTGCGCGGCCTCGCCGTCACCGGTGGGGTGATCACCTCGGCGGGCATGGTGCTCGCCGCGACCTTCGCGGCGCTCGGAGTGATCCCGATCCTGTTCCTCGCCCAGCTGGCGTTCATCGTCGCCTTCGGCGTGCTGCTGGACACCTTCGTGGTGCGCACCCTGCTGGTCCCCGCTCTCGCCCTGGACCTGGGCAAGATCATCTGGTGGCCCTCGAAGCTGTGGAGGTCGGGCCGGGCGTGACGTAGCCCGCAGGTTCTGGGGCCCGCGGCCTCAGAACCTGCGCGGCTTCCTAGACTGGCCGCATGAGCATGACCCCCTCCTCCCAGCCCCCGACCGAAGCCTCCACGGCGCTGAACGAGTTCGTCCTCACCGTGGTGTGTGCGGACGCTCCCGGCATCGTCCATGCCGTGACCGGCGCGATCGTGGAGATCGGCGGGAACATCACCGAGAGCCGTCAGTTCGAGAGCGGCACCACCCACCGGTTCTACCTGCGGCTCCAGGTGGTCACTGCGGCCACGCTCGAGCAGCTCGAGGCCGCGCTGTCTCCGGCGGTGGCGCGCTTCGAGCTCGAGCATCGCATCGATGTGGTGGGCCGCCCTCTGCGCACGCTGGTGCTCGGCTCCACCGCGAAGCACTGCGTGAACGATCTGCTCTTCCAGGTCGACTCCGGGAATCTGCCGATCACGATCCCCCTGATCCTCGCCAACCATCCCACCCTCGAGCCGCTAGCCAGCTTCTACGGGGTGCCCTTCGAGCACCTGCCCACCAAGGGCGCCGGCGCGAAGGCGGCCTTCGAGGACCGGGTGCGCGAGGCGATCATCGAGCACGACATCGAGCTGGTGGTGCTGGCACGCTATATGCAGATCCTCTCCCCTGAGCTGTGTGCTGAGCTCGCCGGGCGCTGCATCAACATCCACCACTCGTTCCTGCCCGGCTTCAAGGGCGCGAACCCCTACCGCCAGGCCTATGCGCGCGGGGTGAAGCAGATCGGCGCGACCGCGCACTTCGTCACCAGCGACCTCGACGAGGGGCCGATCATCGAGCAGGACGTGATCCGGGTCGACCACACCCGCTCCCCGCAGGAGCTGATGGCGATCGGGCAGGACGCCGAGGTACGGACGCTCCGCCAGGCCGTCACCTGGTTCGCACAGTCTCGCGTGCTGCTGGATGGACCCCGCACGATCATCTTCCGCTGAGGCGGCCCTCCCGCCTCAGAAGACGGGCCTGCCTCCGGTCACCCCGAGTACGGTGCCGGAGACGTAGCTCGCCTCCGAGGGGCTGGCTAGGAACACGAATGCTCCGGCCACCTCGGACGGCTGCCCGGCTCGACCCAGCGGAGTGTTCGCCCCGAACTCGACGTAGTCGTCGGACACGCGGGTCGCGACGTTGAGCGGGGTCCAGATCGGTCCCGGCGCGACCGCGTTGACCCTGATCCCGCGCGGGCCGAGGTCAGCAGCCAGGTTGACCGTCACGTTGTTGATCGCCGCCTTCGTCGCGGCGTAGTCCATCAGCGGGACTGAGGGGTCGTAGCTCTGGATCGAGGAGCAGTTGATGATGCTCGCCCCATCGCCGAGATGAGGGGCCGCCTCCTGGGTGATCCAGAAAAGAGCTTCCAGGTTCGTGGTGAGGGTGCGGTGCAGTCGCTCGGACGTCATGCCCTCGAGCCCCTTGGGCTCCGCGCGGCCCCATTGGAACGCCGCATTGTTCACCAGAATGTCGAGACGGCCGTGCTCCTCGACGGTGCGGGTCACGAGCGACCGGGCCAGCTGCTCATCGCGGATGTCTCCGGGCAGCAGCAGTGCGCGCCGGCCCGCTTCTTCGATCCAGTGCCGGGTCTGCTCGGCGTCCTCCTGCTCCTCGGGCAGGTACGAGATCGCCACATCAGCGCCTTCGCGCGCGTAGGCGCTCGCGACCGCACGCCCGATCCCGGAGTCCCCTCCGGTGATCAGTGCGGACAGGCCCTGCAGGCGGCCGTGGCCCACGTAGCTGCTCTCGCCGTGATCGGGGATCGGCTGCATGGGGGCAGTGAGCCCGGGCGGCTGCTGATCCTGGGCGGGGAATGAGGGCTCTCCGTCGCGGGTGGACAGGGCGCGGGCTCGTTCCGCGATCTCGGAGGGCAAGGGATCGGTGTGCTCGGTCATCGGTGCTCCTTCGTCGGTGACGGCTGTGTGCTCACGCTAGTGCGCGACGGCAGGGACCGCACCGAACGACCGGTCGGGCGCGTCGTCTGTGGGTCCTGCTGCTGGTACGTCCGGTTCCGGCGGGATGCTCAGCCCTTGACCCCGCCCGCGGCGGCGAAGCCCTGGCCCAGGCTGCGACCGAGGAACAGGTACAACACCACCACCGGCAGCGAGTAGAAGATCGAGAACGCGGCCAGCTGGCCGTAGGCGACCTGGCCGTACTGCGAGGAGAAGGTGTACAGGGTGACCGCGGCGGGAAGGTTCTCGGGGCTCAGCAGCAGCATGAACGGCACGAAGAAGTTGCCCCACATCATCACGAAGGTGAAGATCGTGGCGACCGACAACCCGGAGCGCATCAGCGGCAGCACCACCGACCACAGCGCCCGATAGACGCCCGCGCCCTCGGTCCAGGCGGACTCCTCGATCTCGATCGGCACGCCGTCCATGAACCCCTTGGTCAGGAAGATGGCGTACGGCAGGGAGCTGGCACCGAGGAACAGGATCGCCCCGCCCATCGAGTCGATCAGGTTCACCTGCACGAACAGCGAGTAGACCGGGATCATGATCGCCGTGATCGGCAGCCCGGTCGAGAAGATGATCGTCAGCAGCAGGGGCCGCTTGGCGCGGAAGCGGAACCTCGACATCGGGTAGGCGCACAGCACCGCCGCGACCATCGTCACGATGGTCGCCCCGCCGCACAGCATCAGCGAGTTCGCCAGCGGGCGGAACGTGGTCTCCGTGTTCCAGATCGCCGCGAAGTTGCCCAGCGACCAGCTCTCCGGCCAGGAGACCGACAGGGTTGCCTCGGTGTTGAAGGAGGCCAGCACCACCCACAGCAGGGGCACCAGGAAGGCCGCTCCGATCACGATCATCACGACGGTGCTGGCGATCGTGCTGCTGCGCTCCCTCGACCCGGTGCCGGAGCGGCGGGGGCGTAAGCCGGTCCCGCTCCGTGAGGCGGGGGCAGACTCACGGGTGGCGGTGTCGTCGGTCGTGGTCATCGCTTATCCTCCTCGGGCAGCAGACGCAGGTACGCGAGTGAGGCCAGAGCCCCGATCAGCAGCAGCAGGAGGGCCACGGCGGTGCCGTAGCCGAGCTGCCCGTAGGAGAACGCCTGCTCGTACATGTACAGCGGCAGGGTCTGGCTCTGCCGGGCTGGGCCGCCGCCGGTCATGATGAATATCAGACCGAACACCGACAGGGTCTGCAGCGTGGTCAGCATCAGGTTGGTGGCGATCCCCGGTCGCATCAGCGGCAGCGTCACGGACCGGAAGCGGCGCACCGGGCCGGCGCCGTCCAGCGAGGCCGACTCGTAGACGTCGGCGGGGACAGCGCTCAGCGCCGCGGAGTACACCAGCATCGAGAAAGCGGTGCCGCGCCAGATGTTCGCGAAGGACACCGCGATGATCGGAGCGCTGAACAGCAGGTCCTGCGGCGGCAGACCGATGGCCGAGATGATCACGTTCAGGGAGCCGTCGGGCGCGAAGAAGGTGTAGAGCAGGTAGCCGGCCACGACCTCCGGGAGGATCCAGGCGGCGACCACGACTGCGGTCACCACGAAGGTGACGATCCGGTGGGATCTCTCCATGAGCAGCGCCAGCAGCATGCCGAGCACGTTCTGTCCGATGATCGCAGAGACCACCGTGAAGATCAGCGTCAGCACCACGGAGTTCCAGAAGTCGCCGTCGGTGAATGCATCGGTGAAGTTCTGGAGGCCGACGAAGCTGGTCTCCTCCGCGCCCTCCCCGCGGATCGCGCTGTCGGTGAAGGCGAGGTAGATCGAGTACACGATCGGCCCCAGCATGAAGCCGATCAGCAGCAGGAAGGCCGGGACCATGGGCACTGCACGGGCGGGGGTCAGGCGGTTGCCGAGCCGGCTCGACCTGCGGTGTGGGGGCGGGGTCGGGGACCCGTCGCTCGGCCTCGGGGTCCGCTCGGCGGCGCGGGCATCGGTGGTCATGCGGTGGCCTCCTGCACGTTGTCCTCGCCGACGATGTCGGTGACGGTGGCGTCGTACGCCGCGGCAGCGGCCTCGGGGGTGCTGCCCGTCATCACGGCCTCCATCGCCTCCTGGATGGCGGAGGAGACCTCCGGGTAGGCAGGCAGTGCGGGCCGGTAGTAGGCGGTCTCCAGCAGGTCGGTGAAGTACTCCACGGCCGGGGAGTAGCTGAGGTAGCGCTCGTCGGCGGCGACGTCCTCGCGCACGGTGATGTGGTTGTCGGCGATGGCGTAGTTGATCAGGGTCTCGGTGGACACGAGCTTCTCGAGGAAGCGGAAGGCGATGTCACGGTCGGTGACGTGCTGCGGGATCGACAGCCCCCAGCCGCCGGCCAGGGTCACGGTGCCTGCACCGCCGCCGTCCTGGGTGGGCATGTCCGCCAGGCCCACCACGTCGGGCCATTCGGGCCAGGGACGCGGAGCGGTCTCCGTCCAGTTCTGGGAGATCCAGGAGCCGTCGATGAGCATGCCGAGCTTCTTCTCGGGCAGCAGGCTGGTGTAGATCGACTCGGAGATGTTGGGGTCCAGGTGCTGGCCGAGCGGGAGTGTCAGCTCCTCCTCGAAGAGCGTCTTGAGGAAGGCGAGCGAGTCGATGAACCCCGACGAGCCGATGATCCACTTCTCGCTCTCCTTGTCGTAGAGCCAGCCCTCCTCGGCGGTGCCGTACAGCAGCATCTCGAAGCCCTGCATCGAGGCCTTCTCGCCCTGCGGGGTGCCGGCGAACATGAAGAAGGGCGTCGCCTCGCTCCCGGAGTCACGGATGGTGCGGGCGGCCTCGAGGATGTCCTCCCAGCTGCCCGGCTGCCAGTCCTCCGGGAGCCCGGCCTCGGCGAACACCTCCTTGTGGAACCAGATGGCCCGGGTATCGGTGGTGATCGGGACGCCGTAGATCCTGGCGTCCTCCCCGGTGACGGCCTCCTTCGAGGCCTCGGCGATGTCGTCCCAGTGCGCGAATGTCTCAACCAGGTCGGTGATCGGCTGCAGGTACCCCGCTCCCACGTCGGAGAGCAGGATGAAGGAGTCCTCGTACACCAGGTCGGGGCTGGTGCGGGGGGAGCTCATGAGGAGCTCGTTCTTGGTGAAGTAGTCGTTCTCGGAGGCGACGATCGGGACCAGTTCGACCGTCAGCTCGGGATTTTCGGCGGAGAACTCCTCAGCGGCGGTAGTGATCCACTCCTGCTTGATGGTGCCGGAGCCGAACTGCTGGAAGGCGATGCGGAGGACTTGCGGGTCGCGACCGCCGCCGGTGCATCCGGCGAGGGCGGTCAGCGGGAGCAGCGCGGCCGCTCCCGCGGTGAAGCGCAAGAAGCTGCGACGGTCCGGCACGAGCCGGTGCGGGGGGTCGGGGGCCACGGATGCCTCCTCGTCGAGGGCTACGGACGTTCGACACTAGCCTGTGACGTACGTCTCGCAAAGACCCCGCTCGGCGCGCCGTCGTCCGGGCGGGACGAGCGGCTCAGGCGCGGGGCCGAGCCCGGCCGACGCCCTGAGCGTGTTCGGCGTCGGCGTAGCGCATCCCGGGTGGGACCTGGGCGAGCTCGAACCAGGAAGCGGCCCGCGGCAGCAGCCGCACGTCCTGCCAGGGGACCTCGAAGGCGGGATCACGCCACAGGGTCAACCCGATCTCCTCACGGCGCCCGGCGGCGATCAGCGTGAGCCGACGCAGGCGGGACAGCGGGTGGGGATCTGCCCGGGAGGCCGCGGGGATCGCCACCACGCCACCGAGGTCCAGCGGCCAGACCGTCTCTCCCCAGTGCAGGCTCGCCTGCTCAGGGGAACCGCTGATCACGGCAGGCGGCCGCAGATCCGCGGCTGTCACCGGGGTGGGGGCGAGCGGAGTGCCGCGTTCGAGCACCTCGTGCTGGACCCACGTGCCGGGCAGGAGGGCCGTCCCCCCGACCGAGACGTCCACCAGGATCGATTCGGCGAAGGGCTGCAACGGAACGCTGAGCTGGCCGCCTCGCGTCATGTCACGCCGGGGCACTGCGATGACCCTCACCACGGCAGTGTCGCCGGGTTGGTCGGTCAGCGAGATCCTCACCCGGGTGCCGGGCAGCGGGTCGAGGCGCCTCACCGGCGGAACCGCGCTTCGGGACGGTCCTCGAGCGCCCATCGGAGCTGCTCGGTGAAGCGTGCGTTCATCGGCGGTGCGGCATCCACGGGGAACCAGCGCGCCTCGGTGTTCTCACCATCAGCGGGGTACGGCCTGGAGTCACGGTCGGCCTCGCACAGGAAGCACAGGTCCAGGTACTGGGCCTGGTCGCCATTGCCATAGGTGATGGGTGGCAGGGTGCGCACGTCGAGCAGTCGCCGCGCGGTGGAGGGGATGCCCGCCTCCTCGGCGACCTCGCGCACCGCCGCGCGGGCCGGCTCCTCGCCGGGGTCGATGATCCCGGTGACAGGGGTCCAGGCGCCGTCATCCGCGCGCCGCACGGCGAGCAGCGAGGTCCGTTCACGATCGAGCACCAGGGCGGTGACGCCGGGCATCCACAGCAGCTCGTGCCCGACCCGCTCGCGCAGGGACAGGACGAAGTCCGGGGTCGCGATGGCAGCTCCTCCCAGGAAACTGGCGGCGTCAGCCGCCCATCAGGATCGGCAGCGTGGCCACGCCCATGATGAGCACCATGAACACCACGTACACGATGAAGAACAGGATGATCAGCACCAGCATCACCCAGAACAGGATCCACCCGACCTTGTTCATCTTCTGAGCGGAGTACGGATCACTGTCCATCTGCACCAGGGCGATGATCCCGAAGATCGCCGGAATCGTGCCTCCGCAGAGGAAGCCGACGATGATCAGGATGATCGCGCTGGACTGGATCTTGCTGCGGTCCGGCAACGGGCCCTGGGGGTGGTAACTCATAGCTCGCGGATCCTTGTCGCTCAGGCGTGGGGACGGGCGGGCCGTCCTTCAGCAGGTTCGGTCCAGCAGCTCAGTCCTTCAGCGGGCGACCGTGGGCGTCACGCTCGAAGGTCGGGGACTTCGCGAGCACCATGATGCCCTCGATGAGCCCCCACCAGGCGCCGATGCCGCAGGTGAAGACGGTGACCGCGATCTGGATGATGCCGATCGTGGTGTACCCCAGCAGGAAGCGGTGGACCCCGAATCCGCCGAGGAAGATGCCGAGCAGGCCCACCACCAGGCGGCTCTGAGGCTCACCCTGGGGTGCTGCGCCACCGGCGGCGGGAGCCTGGCCGGCGCTGGGCTGGCCGTAGCCGGCGCCGCCCTGCGCGTAGGGATCGGAGGCGGAGGGGCCGGAGCCCGCCGCCGGCGACCAGTTCTGCTGCGGCTGCCCGTACGGATCGGAGGCGGAGCCGGCAGACGGCTGGGCGTACGGGTCCTGCCCGGCAGCGGGCTGCTGGCCGAACGGGTCCTGCCCCGCAGCAGGCTGCTGGGCGTACGGATCCTGCCCGGCGGCAGGCTGCTGGGCGTACGGGTCCTGCCCGGCGGCAGGCTGCTGGCCATAGGGATCCGAGGCGGAGGGGACCGGCTGGCCGTAGGGGTCCTGCTGTCCGTACTGCTGCGCGCCCGGCGTCTGCTGACCGAAGGAATCCTGCTGGGCTGCAGGCTCCGCAGGCGGCTGCGCCCACGGATCCTGCTGCGGCTGCGCGTAGGGGTCCTGCGGCTGCTGCGCGTAGGGATCCTGCTGCGGCTGGCCATAGGGATCCTGGCCACCCTGCTGCGCATCGAAGTCGTTCCCCTGGGTGTTCCAGGAGCCGTTGTCACCGGGATTGCTCATGGCGGACACGATACGTGGTGCAGCCGTGGTGATGCACCTCGGCTGGACCCGGCTGTCAGCGGCGGCGCTTCTCGCGGATCCGCACGCCGATCACGATCGGTGAGCCCGTGAACTCGAAGTCCTCGCGCAGACGGCGCTCGATGAAGCGGCGATAGCCGTGCTCGAGGAAGCCGCTGGCGAAGATGACGAAGCGCGGCGGCCTGGTTCGTGCCTGCGTCGCGAACAGGATGCGGGACTGCTTGCCGCTGCGCACCGGGTGGGGATGCGCGGCCACCAGCTGGCCCAGGAAGGCGTTGAGCCGGCCGGTGGCGATGCGCCGGTCCCAGGACTCCAGCGCAGCTTCGAGCGCGGGCACCAGGCGGTCGGCGTGGCGGCCCGTCTCGGCGGAGATGTTCACCCGAGGAGCCCAGGAGACGTGTGCGAGATCACGCTCGATCTCCCGCTCCAGCGTCTTGTGACGCTCCTCGTCCAACAGGTCCCACTTGTTGAAGGCGAGCACCAGGGCGCGCCCGGACTCCAGGACCATGTCGATGATCTTCAAGTCCTGAGCAGAGATCGGTTCGGAGGCCTCCAGCAGCACCACCGCGACCTCGGCCCGGTCCAGGGCGGAGCGGGTGCGCAGCGAGGCGTAGTAGTCGGCGCCCTGGGACTGGAGCACCCGGCGCCGAATACCGGCGGTGTCCACGAAGGTCCACTCCTTGCCACCGAGCGTGATCTTCTCGTCCACCGGGTCCCGAGTGGTGCCGGCGACATCGTCGACCACGACGCGCTGCTCCTTGGCGAGCCGGTTCAGCAGCGAGGACTTGCCGACGTTCGGACGACCCACCAGGGCCACCCGGCGGGGACCGCGGTCGGCGGGCGTCCCACGGCCTTCCTCGGGCATCGCGGCGAGCACGGCGTCCAGCAGGTCGCCGGATCCGCGCCCGTGCAGGGCGGAGACCGCATGCGGCTCCCCCAGGCCCAGGTTCCACAGCCCGGCGGCCTCGATCTCGCCGCGCTGGTCATCGACCTTGTTGGCCACCAGCACCAGCGGCACCTTGGCCTTGCGGAGCACCTTGAGCAGCTGCTCATCGGTGGTGGTCACACCGACATTCGCATCGACGATGAACATCACGACGTCGGCGAGGGAGACGGCCACCTCGGCCTGCTCGGCGACCCTGTAGGCGATGCCCTGGACCCGGTCCTCCCAGCCGCCGGTGTCGACCAGCCAGAAGTCCTTGCCCGCCCACTCAGCCTCATAGAAGACCCTGTCGCGGGTCACCCCGGGGCGGTCCTCGACGATCGCCTCGCGGCGGCCGAGGATGCGGTTGACCAGGGTGGACTTGCCCACGTTGGGACGGCCCACCACCGCCACCACCGGAAGGTTCCGCTGGATCTCGGGCATCAGTTCCTCGGACTCGTCCCCCGTCAGCAGGGCCAGGTCCTCGTCATCGAGCTCGTAGTCGGACAGGCCGGCGCGCAGCGCGTTCTCGATGTCCGCATCGGTGGGACCGTCGGCCGACGCGCCCTCCGAGGTGGTCGTCCGACGCCGGACGGGCTCGGGCTTGCCGTGCTCGGCCTCCTCCTGCGCGGTCTCGGCCGCGGCGACGAGCATCAGCACCCGCTCGACGACGTCTGCGATGTCGAGGCCCGTGGTGTCGAGGGTCTCGACCCCCTCGGCGGCGGTGAGGAACTCCGAGACGGTGGAGTCGTCCCGGTCCCGGCGCAGCACCTGATCGGCCATCCGGGCGCGGGTGTCCTCGTTGTCCTCGAGGTCGAGCTCGGCGGCGCGGCGGCGCATCCGCTCTTCGTCGGAGGCGATCAGCAGCACGCGCACCTGGGCGTCGGGGGCGACCACGGTGGTGATGTCGCGGCCCTCGGCGACGCAGAAGCCGCGCTCGTCGGCGGTGGCGTAGAGCAGCTCGCGCTGACGCTGCTGGAGGATCGCGCGCACCAGGGTGTTGGTGGCGACGTCGCTGACGCGCTGGGAGATCCGCTCGCTGCGGATCTCGGCGGTGATGTCGGTGCCTCGCACCACGACGGTCGCGCCCTCGGGATCAGTGCCGAGCTCGAGCTCGAGCTCCTCGGCGGCCTGGGCGACAGCCTCACGATCGGTGAGGTCGATGTCGCGGTCCAGGCAGTCCCAGGCCACGGCGCGGTACATCGCGCCGGTGTCGAGGATGCCGCCCTCGAGCGCATCGGCGACATAGCGGGAGACCGTGGACTTGCCGGAGCCGGCCGGTCCGTCGATCGCGATGGCGATGCCGCGGGCGGGGCCGGTGTTCGCGAGGGAGGAAGGGTCGTGCGGCGCGCTGGTGTGCATCCGGCAAGGATACGGGGCGTTCAGGACTCCGCGACGGTCCAACCGCGTGCGGAGAGCTCTCGGGTGAGCAGCTCCTCACGGGAGGCGTCCACGGAGAGGTGTCCGAGGCCCACCTGGCGCCCGTAGTTGTGCTCGAGGTGGAAGTCCTCGAGGTTGACCCCGATCTCCCCCATCTCGGTGAACAGCCGACCGAGCTCGCCGGGACGGTCCGGCACCAGCACCGTCACGGTCGAGAAGGAGTCGGAGGCTCCGCCGTGCTTGCCGGGGATGCGCCGCACCCCGCGATTCCCGTCGGCGATGAGCTCTGCGAGGGCGCGGCGGGAGCCGACGGCGGGGTCCGGGTCCCCGGTCATCGTGGCGAGGGCGGCCAGGATCTCGTCCAGCCGGCCGCGCACCCCGTCGAGCACCTCGCTGACCGCCTCAGCGTTGGCGCCGAGGATCTCGACCCACAGCCTCGGGTCGGAGTCGGCGATGCGAGTGGAGTCGCGCAGACCCTGCCCGGACAGTCCCAGGGCCGTCTCCCCCGGTTCCAGCAGCGTGGTCGCCAGCAGGCTCGAGAGCACCTGCGGCACATGCGAGACGTGAGCCACTGCGGTGTCGTGCTCGTCGGCGCCCATCACCACCGGCACCGAGCCGATTGCGGTGGCGATGCCCTGGAGGAGGCTGATCGCTTCGGGGCGGGTGCTCGGGTGGGGCACGACCACGAAGGGTCGCCCGCGGAACAGATCGCCACGGGCCGAGATCACGCCGGAGACTTCACGTCCGGCCATCGGATGGGCCCCGATGTATCGGGTGAGCTCCTCGGGCTCGACCGCCTGGGTGATGCCCTCGAGGACGATCCCCTTGACGCTGGCCACATCGGTGACCAGTGCCTGCGGCCAGGTGCGCAGGGCCTGGACGACCAGCTGGGCGGTCGCGTCGGGTGGGGCTGCGATGACCACGAGCCGCGGGTCGGGCCCGGCGGGGTCGGCGACATGCCCCACCCCCAGCTCGACCGCGAGCGCCGTGGTGCCCGGGGAGACGTCCTCGACCTGCACGCTGGCTCCCGCGGCGCCGAGCGCCATGCCCAGCGAGCCGCCGATCAGCCCGGTGCCGATGATCCGGACCGGAGAGGGCACCAGCGACATCACAGCCCGACCTCGGCCATCAGGGTGCCGAGTTCACGGCCCGTCAGCTCCCGGGTGCTGCCCGAGTCGAGATCGCCGAGCAGCACCGGGCCGATCCGGGTGCGGACCAGCGCGGTCAGCTCGAATCCCAGCGCGGCGAACATGCGCCGCACGATGCGGTTGCGCCCCTCATGCAGGGTCACCTCGACCACCGCTTCATGACCGTCCTGGGCGAGCACCCGGGCCCGGTCGGCACGGGCCGGACCGTCCTCGAGCTCGATTCCCTCGCGCAGGGACTTCACCAGGCCCCGGGGAGCGCCGCCCGGTGCCTCGAAGCGGCACACGTAGGTCTTCTCGACCTCGAAGCTGGGGTGGGTCAGGCGGTGGGCGAGCTCGCCGTCATTGGTCAGCAGCAGCAGGCCCTCGGTCTCGTAATCGAGCCGGCCCACGTGATAGAGCCGCTGGGAGTGGCCGGCGGTGAACTCGGCGAGGTTGCGCCGGCCTTCCGGATCGCTCATCGCGGAGACCACGTGGCGCGGCTTGTTCAGCACCAGCGTCAGCTTCGTCTGGTCCAGCTGGAGCCGGCGACCGTCGACATGCACCACCTGGGTGGTGGGATCGATCCGCACTCCCTGTTCCTGGACGATGACCCCGTCGATCCGCACGCGACCGGTGGAGATCAGGGTCTCGCAGGCCCGGCGGGAGCCGAAACCGGCTCGGGCCAGGACCTTCTGCAGCCTCTCGCCCTCTTCGCGATGGGGCTCGGGGGCGAGGCCGTCCGGATCCTTGGCCGGCGCCACCGGGGTGCCCGCCTCGTCGCGCAGCCGCACCCGCTTGGGCGGCGTGAAGGCGCTGCGACGTCGCTGAGGCTGGCTGCTGGAGCGGCCCGAGGAACCGGGGCGCTGCCCGCCGCGCCGATCGGCGGCCATCAGGCCGCCGAACCGCGGGAGATGAGCTCCCTGGCGAGCTGGCGGTACGCGTCAGCGCCCTTGGTGGAGGAGGCGAAGGAGATGATCGGCTCGGCCGCCACCGAGGCGTCGGGGAACTTCACGGTGCGGTTGATCGTGGTGTGGAAGACCTTGTCCGGGAAGGCGCCGACCACCCGCTGGCACACCTCGCGTGAATGAAGGGTGCGGGGGTCGAACATGGTGATCAGGATGCCGTCGAGCTCGAGCCGGGGGTTGATCCGGTCCTGCACCTTCTCGATCGTCTCCACCAGCAGGGCCACGCCGCGCAGGGCGAAGTACTCCGCCTCGAGCGGGATGATCACGCCATGGCTCGCCGCCAGTGCGTTCACGGTCAGCAGGCCCAGCGACGGCTGGCAGTCGATGATGATGACGTCGTACTCATCCGCCACCGGGCGCAGCACGCGTGCCAGGGCCATCTCGCGGGCCACCTCGTTGACCAGGGTGACCTCGGCGGCGGAGAGGTCGATGTTGGCCGGGAGCACGTCGAGGTTCTCGGTCGAGGTCTCCTGGATCACGTCGTGCACGTCATGGCCACGCTCCATCAGCAGGTTGTACACGGTCACGTCGAGGTCGTAGGGGTTCACCCCGGTACCGGCGCTGAGCGCACCCTGCGGGTCCAGGTCCACCAGGAGCACCTTGCGCCCGAGCTCGGCCAGGGCCGCCCCGAGGTTGATCACGCTGGTGGTCTTCCCCACCCCACCCTTCTGATTCACCATCGAGATGATGCGTGCCGGCCCATGGGAGTCGAGCGGGGCCGGCTCCGGGAGCTCCGGCATCGGTCGGCCGGTCGGGCCGAGATCGATGTCCAGCTGCTGGGAGGAGGTCGGGCTCACGTCGGTGTCCTGTCGTCGGCGTCGTGGTCTGGTGGTGCGGAACGATCCGTGACCGTTCGGAACTGATCCGAGCGTGGTCCGGGGAACGACGGCTGCACCATGCCGTCCGCGTCCCGCACAGGTCGTCCCCGAGGGATCGGGCCCGGCAGGGACGTCGCGCCGGACAAGTCTAAGCCCCTCACTGAGCCCGGGGGTGGGCGGAGGCGTGGGTCTCGCGCAGGGTGTCGACGGTGACCTGCGTGTACAGCTGCGTGGTGGTGACGGAGGCATGTCCCAGCAGCTCCTGCACGCTGCGCACATCTGCGCCGCCGTGCAGCAGGTGGGTGGCATACGAATGGCGCAGGGTGTGAGGGCTGATCGGCTCCGCCAGATCCATCAGCTCGGCCTCCTCCGCCGCGCGCCGCACCACCTGCCAGGCGGCCTGCCGGGTGAGCCGGGTCCCACGGGAGCCCAGGAACACCGCCGGGGAGCCGCTCCCCCGCGCCGCGAGCGTGGGACGGCCGCGGGTCAGGTACGCCTCGAGCGCCGCCAGCGCGAAACGGCCCACCGGGAGCACCCGGTGCTTGTCGCCCTTGCCGCGCAGCACCGCGGCCCGTTCCTGGGGATCGATGTCGTCCACATCCAGTCCGGTCGCCTCTGAGATCCGGGCACCCAGCCCGTAGAGCACCTCGAGCAGCGCGCGATCGCGCAGCGCCCGCTCGGTGGCGTCCCGCCCGGTGCCGGGGCGGCCGGCGGCATCGATGAGCGTTTCGACCTGGTCGATGCTGAGCGGGTGCGGAAGCCGTTTGGGCAGCGTCGGAGACGGGACCAGGCGCGAGGGATCGCCGGTGGTGGAGACGCGTTCGGCGTCGAGGAACGAGTGCAGCCCTCTGACCGCGGCCAGGGAACGGGCAGCGGAGGCGGCGGAGAGCGGGCTTCCGCCGTCGGCACCGGTGCGCACGGACTGCAGCCAGGCCCCCAACTGCTGCGGATCCGCGGCCGTGGGATCCACGTCCCGCCGGGCCAGGTCGGCCAGATAGCGGGTGAGGTCGCGGCGGTAGGCGTCCAGGGTGTTCGAGGAGAGCCCGCGCTCGATGCGCAGGTGGCTCAGATACTGCTCGAGGGTCCGACGGTCAGCGGGACGCAGGATCTGCTCGCCGGCGGGTTCCGGCTCGCCAGCGGGTTCCGGCTCCCCGTCGGGTCCCGGACCGCCGGTGGTCACAGGGTGACGAAGGGATCGATCGCGAGGGCGACGAAGAGCACGGTGAGATAGGTGATCGAGCCGTGGAAGACGGTCATCGGGCTCAGGGCCTTGCCGGTGAGACCACGGCGCACGCGCAGTGCGTAGCGGATCACGAGGTAGCCGAACCACAGTCCGGAGGCGACCGCGGCGACGCCGTACACCCAGCCGGTCGATCCCAGCGGGATGATCGCAAGGCTCGAGGCGATCATCAGAGCGGTGTGCATGATCATCTGACGGGCCACGGTCGTCTTCGAGGCGACCACCGGGAGCATCGGCACGCCGGCATTGGCGTAGTCCGCGGCGAACTTCTCCGCCAGCGGCCAGTAGTGCGGCGGGGTCCAGAAGAAGATCACCAGGAACAGCAGCACTGCGGTCCAGGACACCGTGCCGGTCACGGCGGCCCAGCCGATCAGCACCGGCATGCACCCGGCGATCCCGCCCCAGACGATGTTCTGGCTGGTGCGGCGCTTGAGGATCATCGTGTAGAAGACGACGTAGAGCAGGATCGCACCGACCGCGAGCGCGGCCGAGGCCCAGTTCACGAGCAGGCCCAGCCAGAGCGCGGAGACGATCGAGATCGTGATGCCGAAGATCAGGGCGGCGCGCGGCGAGACTGCGCCGGACGGGATCGGTCGGTTGCGGGTGCGCTTCATCTTCGCGTCGATGTCGCGCTCGAGGTACATGTTCAGAGCGTTGGCCCCGCCCGCAGCGAGGTACCCGCCGATCATGGTGTTCAGGATCAGCCACGGCGAGGGGAACCCGCCTGCGGCGAGGAACATCGTGGGGATCGTGGTGATCAGCAGCAGCTCGATGATGCGCGGCTTGGTCAGCGCCACATAGCTGCGGATCACGGAGCGCGCGGACTGCGGGGCCCGTCCACCTCCCCGGCGTGCATGCTGGACCGAAGCTCCCTGGGTGGCGGTCACCGCCCACCGTCCTTCCTCTGAGCGCGGCAAGGCAGCCGCGTGAACCCCCACAGTCTAGGCGGTGGCCCCTCCGGGCGGCACCAGTGCCAGAGGTGAGAACCCGCACCGTGTCGCCCGGTCCGCCGTGCGCCCCGGCCGGGAGGCGCGACCGCGACCGCGGAGGATCGTGTGCGAAGCCGCTGGGACACGCTCGGCAACAGGCTGGACGGACGAGCGTCATGGACCCCGCCCGACTAAGCTGGACGCTGTCGCCTCGCACAGGGAACCCGCACGTCGCAGGACGTGCTGCCGGGACCGCCCGCCGAGGCCTGTCGATCCACGCGGCCGAGCGGCTGCACACCGGCGAAAGGAAGCACCCGATAATGACGGAGAACTTCAAGGCCCCCGAGGGCTGGACCGAACTCGACAAGCGTGCGGTCGACACCGCGCGCGTCCTCGCCGCTGATGCGGTCGAGAAGGTCGGCAATGGGCACCCGGGCACCGCTGTGAGCCTCGCTCCGGCCGCCTACCTGCTCTACCAGGACGTGATGCGGCACGATCCGAAGGATCCGTCGTGGCTGGGCCGCGACCGCTTCGTGCTCTCGGCCGGTCACTCCAGCCTCACGCAGTACATCCAGCTCTTCCTCGGCGGCTTCGGCCTCGAGAAGAAGGACCTCGAGGAGCTGCGCACCTGGGGCTCGAAGACCCCGGGCCACCCGGAGAACTTCGTCACCTCAGGCGTGGAGATCACCACCGGTCCGCTGGGCCAGGGCATCTCCTCGGCGGTCGGCTTCGCGATGGCGCAGCGCCGCGAGCGCGGCCTGCTGGACCCCGAGGCCGCTGAGGGCACCAGCCCCTTCGACCACTTCACCTATGTGATCGCCTCCGACGGCGACCTCCAGGAAGGTGTCAGCAGCGAGGCCAGCTCCATCGCCGGCACCCAGCAGCTCGGCAACCTCATCGTCCTGTGGGACGACAACGAGATCTCCATCGAGGGTGACACCTCGATCGCCTTCACCGAGGACACCGCCGCGCGCTACGAGGCCTACGGCTGGGACGTGCGGACCGTGGACTGGACCCAGGGCGGAACCGAGTACCTCGAAGACGTCGCGGCCCTGAAGGCCGAGATCCTCGAAGCTCAGAAGGTCACCGACAAGCCGACCTTCCTCCGACTGCGCACCGTCATCGGCTGGCCGATCCCCGAGCTGGCCGGCAGCCACTCGGTGCATGGCGCGAAGCTCGGCGCCGAGGGCGTCGCAGGCCTGAAGAAGGCCGTGGGCCTGGACCCGGAGCAGCAGTTCCAGGTCGACGAGGATGTCCTCGCCCACACCCGCGCCCTCGCTGAGCGCGCGGTCTCTGCGAAGGCAGAGTGGGACAAGGGCTACCAGGCGTGGCGCTCCGCGAACGCGGAGAAGGCCGCTCTGCTGGACCGGCTCCAGGCACGTGAGCTGCCCGAGGGCTTCGCCGAGGCGTTCCCGAGCTTCGAGGCCGACGCCAAGGGCCTCGCCACCCGCGCCGCCTCCGGCAAGGTCCTCGAGGCCCTCGCACCGGTCATGCCTGAGCTGTGGGGCGGCTCCGCCGACCTCGCCGGCTCGAACAACACCACGATGAAGGGCGAGCCGTCCTTCCTCCCCGAGGAGCTCAGCTCCTCCGAGTTCGCCGGTGACAAGTACGGCCGCACGCTGCACTTCGGCATCCGCGAGCACGGGATGGGCGCGATCCTCTCGGGGATCTCGCTGCACGGGCTCACCCGCCCGTACGGCGGCACCTTCTTCCAGTTCTCCGACTACATGCGCGGCGCGGTGCGCCTCGCCTCGCTCATGAAGGTCCCCGCGACGTACGTGTGGACCCATGACTCCATCGGTCTGGGCGAGGACGGCCCCACCCACCAGCCGGTCGAGCACCTGGCCGCGTACCGCGCGATCCCGAACCTGTCGATCGTGCGCCCCGCGGATGCGAATGAGACCGCGCAGGCCTGGAAGGCGCTGCTCGAGCGGGATCACGGCCCCGTCGGCCTGATCCTCTCCCGGCAGGCGATGCCGACCTTCGACCGCAGCGAGTACGCGGGCGCGGAGAACCTCGTCAAGGGCGGCTACATCATGAAGGAGGCCTCGGCGGAGCCGCAGGTGATCCTCATCGGCACCGGCTCCGAGCTGCAGTACGCCGCGGAGGCGCAGACCCAGCTCGAGGCGGCGGGCATCCCCGCCCGTCTGGTCTCGATGCCGTCCGTCGAGTGGTTCGACGAGCAGGACGAGGAGTACAAGGAGTCTGTGCTCCCGGCGTCGGTCACCGCACGCGTGAGCGTCGAGGCCGGCATCGCGATGCCCTGGTACCGCTTCCTGGGCACCCATGGGCGTGCAGTCTCGCTCGAGCACTACGGTGCATCGGCCGATGCGGGCACTCTCTTCAAGGAGTTCGGCTTCACCGCCGAGGCCGTGGTCGCAGCGGCGAAGGACTCCCTCGCCGCAGCCGGGGCCTGATCCTCCGCGGGGCGGGGCCTCCGGGTCCCGCCCCGCTCCTCTTCCCCTCCCCTCCCCTCCCCATCCTCTTTCCTCCTCTCCTCTCCCCTCTCTCCCTCCGCCCGTCCCGCCGCCGACCGCGGACCCAGAGGTTCCCTCCCTCACCTCGGGGAAGGATCCGGCGCTTGAGACCGTTGCACCGGGCGACACCAGTTCGACACAGGGCGCACAGCGCCCGGAAGGAACACCATGGCTCAGAACACCAACACCCAGGCCCTCTCCGATGCCGGAGTCTCGATCTGGCTCGACGATCTCTCGCGTCAGCGGATGTCCTCCGGGAACCTCCAGGAGCTCATCGACAGCCGCAACATCGTCGGCGTGACCACGAACCCGTCGATCTTCCAGGCTGCGATCTCCGGCCGCTCGGAGTACGACGCAGACATCGCCCGCCTCGCGGCGGAGGGCAAGGACGTCGACGCCATCGTCGAGGTGCTCACCACCGATGACGTGCGCAGCGCCGCCGATCTCTTCGCCGACATCTACGCGTCCTCGCACGGCTTCGACGGCCGCGTGAGCATCGAGGTCGATCCCCGCCTCGCCCACGAGACCGAGAAGACGATCGAGCAGGCCAAGCACCTCTTCGAGGTCGTCGGCCGCGAGAACGTGATGATCAAGATCCCCGCCACCGAGGCCGGCCTGCCGGCCATCACCGCAGTGATCGCCGAGGGCATCAGCGTCAACGTCACCCTGATCTTCTCTGTCGAGCGCTATCAGGCCGTGATCGAGGCCTACCTCACCGGTCTCGAGCAGGCCGCGGCAGCGGGCAAGGATCTCGCGAAGATCCACTCTGTCGCCTCCTTCTTCGTCTCCCGCGTGGACTCGGAGATCGACGCGCGGCTCGAGGCCCTGGGAACCGAGGAGGCGACCGCTCTGCGCGGCCAGGCCGGCGTCGCGAACGCACAGGCCGCCTTCGGCACCTACCTCGAAGCCTTCGGCTCTGAGCGCTTCACCGCGCTCAAGGGTGCGAACGTCCAGCGGGCGCTGTGGGCATCCACCGGCGTGAAGAACCCCGACTACGCCGATACCCTGTACGTCGACAACCTGGTCGCGGATCCCTCCGTCAACACCATGCCGGAGAAGACCCTCGAGGCCGCCGCGGACCATTCGGAGCTGAAGGCTCCGCTGTCCGCCGAGGCCGCTGTCGCGGGCGTCGCGACGCTCGAGCGCGTCGCCGGCGCCGGGGTCGACCTGGTCGAGGTCTTCGCACTGCTCGAGCGCGAGGGCGTCGAGAAGTTCGAGAAGGCCTGGAACGAGCTCCTGGCCACGGTGTCCGCCTCCGTCGAGTCCGCCCGCGCCTGACTCTTCGAGGAGCACGGTCCCGCATCATGGGCGGGCCGTGCTCCTCTGCTCCGTGTCCTAGAAAGGACGAACGTGACCGACTCCTCCACTCCCCCTGCCGGGGCTGACGCGCCGAATCCGCTGCGCGATCCCCGCGACCGCCGTCTCCCGCTCATCGCCGGGCCCAGTTCGATGGTGATGTTCGGCGTCACCGGCGACCTCGCCCGCAAGAAGCTGCTGCCCGCCATCTATGACCTCACCCATCGTGGCCTGCTGCCGCCCAGCTTCGGGCTGGTCGGCTTCGGTCGTCGGGAGTGGTCCGATGACGACTTCGCCGACTACGTCCGCAAGAGCGTCTCCGAGCACTCCCGCACCGGCTTCGACGAGAGCGTCTTCGAGCAGCTCCGCGGCGGGCTCCGCTTCGTCACCGGCACCTTCGATGACAGCGCCGCCTTCGAGAAGCTGACCGAGGTGGTCGGCGAGCTCGATCGCACTCGCGGCACCGGCGGTAACCACGCCTTCTACCTCTCGATCCCGCCGGACGCCTTCCCGCAGGTCTGCGGCCAGCTCGCGGACTCGGGGCTCAACACCCCCCGCGACGGTTCCTGGCGCCGAGTCGTCATCGAGAAGCCCTTCGGGCACGACCTCGCCTCCGCCCGCGAGCTCAACGACGTGGTGGAGAAGGCGTTCCGTCCCGAGGACGTCTTCCGCATCGATCACTACCTGGGCAAGGAGACGGTCCAGAACATCCTGGCGCTGCGCTTCGCGAACCAGATGTTCGAGCCGATCTGGAACGCGAATTATGTCGACCACGTGCAGATCACGATGGCCGAGGACATCGGCATCGGTTCCCGTGCCGGGTACTACGACGGCATCGGCACCGCCCGAGACGTGATCCAGAACCACCTGCTGCAGCTGCTCGCGCTGACGGCGATGGAGGAGCCCGTCACCTTCCGCGCCTCCGATCTGCGTGCCGAGAAGGAGAAGGTCCTCGCCGCCGTCGAGCTGCCGGAGGATCTGGCGGCGCACACCGCTCGCGGCCAGTACGTGGGCGGCTGGCAGGGAGGCGAGCAGGTGCGTCCCTATCTCGAGGAGGACGGCATCCCCGCCGATTCCACCACCGAGACCTTCGCCGCGATGCGCCTGGACATCGCCACCCGCCGCTGGGCCGGTGTCCCCTTCTACCTCCGTGCAGGCAAACGGCTGGGCCGCCGCGTCACCGAGATCGCAGTCGTCTTCAAGCGTGCCCCGTTCCTGCCGTTCCGCTCCACGGACACCGCGGATCTGGGTCAGAACGCGATCGTCATCAGGGTCCAGCCCGATGAGGGCGTCACCATGCGCTTCGGCTCGAAGGTCCCCGGCACCCAGATGGAGGTGCGGGACGTGACCATGGACTTCGCCTACGGCATGAACTTCACCGAGGAGTCACCGGAGGCGTACGAGCGGCTGATCCTGGACATGCTGCTCGGGGACCCGCCGCTGTTCCCGCGGCAGAAGGAGGTCGAGCTCTCCTGGAAGATCCTCGACCCCATCACCGAGTTCTGGGCCCAGAACCTCGACCCCGCTCCTTACCGCCCCGGCACCTGGGGCCCCGATACCGCGCACGAGATGCTCGCCCTCGACGGGCGTACCTGGAGGCGACCGTGATCACCACCCTGACCGACACCACCGCATCGGCGATCAACAAGCAGATGATCGAGATGCGGGAGACGTTCGGCGCGAACACCATCGGCCGGGTCCTCACCCTGATCATCGTCGCCACCGGCGATGTCGAGGAGCCGCTCGAGGCGGCCATCGCCGCCAGCCACGAGCATCCTGCCCGGGTGATCGTGGTCGATGCGGAGCCGGAGGCTGAGAACTCCGGCCTGGACGCGGAGATCCGGGTGGGCCGTGACGCCGGCGCCGGGGAGATCGTGATCCTGCGTGCCCGCGGGGACGTGCTGTGGTCGCTGGACACCCTGGTGATGGCGCTGCTGCTCCCCGATGCCCCGATCGTGACCTGGTGGCCGGAGAATGCTCCCTCCTCCCCCATCCATGACGTGCTGGGTTCGATGTCCCAGCGTCGCATCACCGACTCCGCCGCCTGCCAGGACCCGCTGGGGACCCTCAAGCGGCTGCGCCGCGGCTACGCCAGCGGCGACTCCGACTTCGCCTGGGCGCGGCTGACCCGCTGGCGCGGACTGGTCGCGAGCGCCTACGAGGTCCCGCCGATCTCGACCCCCACCAAGGTGGAGGTCGCCGGCACGGTCGACAACCCCTCGGTGGTGCTCATGGCCGGCTGGCTCGAGCACGCCCTCGGGGTCGAGGCGGAGGTGCTGCCCCCCAACGGCGGCGACGTCGACTATGCGGGTGTGCACAGCGTCCGTCTGGTCCGCCAGGACGGCACCATCGACCTCACCCGGGTCGATGACGCCTCGATCGTGATGAAGCTCCCCGGTGACGACACCGGACAGCACGTCACCATGCCGCGCCGCACGCTCGCTGAGCTCATCACCGAGGAGCTGCGCCGACTGGACCCCGACGAGGTCTACGGCGAGGTGCTCGCCACCACGTACAGCAGCATCGATGACACCGCCACCTTCGCCGGGGGCAAGCCCGATCCCGTCGACCAGGTGCTGCCCGACGCGGACGGGGTCGCGGCCGCTGCCGCAGAGCACACCGCGAAGCAGCTCGCAGCCGCCCTCGAGGAGCGTCCGCTCGCGCACCTGGTGCTCACCGGCGGGACGGTCGGCACCAAGACCGCCGCTGCGCTGCCCGCAGCGCTGGACGCCGCAGGGGTCGATGCGAGCCGCCTGCACCTGTGGTGGGGCGACGAACGCTTCGTGGCCTCGGACTCCGAGGATCGCAACGAGATGGCGGTGCGTGACTCGCTGCTCGCGCCGCTCCAGGCCGAGTCCGGGCTTCCGGCCCGCAACATCCATGTGATGCCCTCCCCCGCGGACGGCATGTCACTGGACGACGCCGCCGCCTGGTACGGGCAGCAGCTGGACCAGATGGGCGGCGATCAGCCGTTCCGCACCCGCGGCCGGGCGTTCTTCGATGTGGTGATGCTGGGCGTGGGACCTGACGGTCATATCGCCTCGCTGTTCCCCGAGCATCCGGATCAGCGACAGGTGGCAGCGAGCGCGATCGGGGTCACCGACTCGCCGAAGCCGCCCTCGGAGCGGATCTCGCTGACGTGGCCGGTGCTGAACTCCTCCCGCCATGTGGCACTGCTGGTCGCCGGCGAGGAGAAGGCCGGCGCGGTGCGCGACGGTCACCAGGACATCAACCCCTGGGAAGTCCCTGCCTCGGCAGTGCGCGGCCTGGAGTCGACGACCTGGTTCCTCGACGCCGCCGCCGCCGGGCAGCTGCCGCAATGAGCAGTCCCACGGGACGCTGAGAACGCGAGAAGGGCCGGTCACCACCATGGTGACCGGCCCTTCTCATACGACTCAGCGGCCTTTAAGAGACCGGAGGCGAAGGCTCAGAGCAGCTTCTCCACGATGCCCAGGCCGACTGCGCACACGCCCCAGCTGACCGCGACACCCACCGTGAGGCGGTTGAGATTGCGCTCGGCCACCCCAGAGGCGCTCGCATTGGAGGAGACACCGCCGCCGAACATATCGGAGAGCCCGCCGCCACGTCCCTTATGCAGCAGGACGAACATGATCGTGAGCAGACCGAGGACGGCCAGCATGACCTGAAGGATGAGCTTCAGCAGGGGCAGATCCACGAGTGCAGGCACCTTCCACGGGGTACGACGGACTGATCCAGCATACGGCACGGGCCGGACCCATACTGGGTCCGGCCCGCGTGGCAAGGCTCTCGCCTGCTGAGCTTCTACCGCTCGCAAGCTCGCAGTACGTCGCTCAGCCTGCGCTGAACCTGCTGAGCTTCTACCGCTCGCAAGCTCGCAGTACGTCGCTCAGCCCTGGAAGCCCGCGATCTTGGCGAACTCCTCGGCCTTGAGCGAGGCTCCGCCGACGAGGGCGCCATCGACATCGGCCTTGCCCATCAGCTCGACCACGTTGGACGACTTCACGCTGCCGCCGTAGAGGACGCGGACCGCGTCGGCGACGACATCGCCGTGCAGCTCGCGCAGCGCCTCGCGGATCGCCTGGCAGACCTCCTGCGCGTCGTCTGCACTGGCCACCTCGCCGGTGCCGATCGCCCACACGGGCTCATAGGCGATGACGATCTTCGCCGCCTGCTCGGCGGTCAGACCCTCGATGCCGCCCGTGAGCTGCGCGAGGGTGAACGGGACATGGTTCCCGGCCTTGCGCTCCTCGAGCGGCTCTCCGACGCACAGGATCGGGGTGAGCCCCGCGGCGAAGGCTGCCCGAACCTTAGCGTTCGTGACCTGCTCGTCCTCGCCGTGGTACTGGCGACGCTCCGAGTGGCCGACGGCGACATAGGTGCAGCCCAGGGTCTTCAGCATCTGCCCCGAGACCTCGCCGGTGTAGGCACCGGACTCGTGCTCGGAGATGTCCTGCGCGCCGTAGGCGATCGGCAGCTTGCCGGCGTCCACGGCGACCTGCACGGTGCGCAGGTCCACGAACGGGGGGAGCACGACGGTCTCGACGACCGAGGTGTCGAGACCCTTGAGCTGTTCTCCCAGCTCCTCGACCAGGGACAGGCCCTGCTTCCAGTCGAGATTCATCTTCCAGTTGCCCGCCATCAGCGGGGTACGGGTCGTCACTTGGAGTCCTCCTCGAGGATTGAGATGCCCGGCAGGTCCTTGCCCTCGATGAGCTCGAGGCTCGCGCCGCCGCCGGTGGAGATGTGCGAGTAGAGGGATTCGTCGAATCCGAGGATGCGGACCGCGGCGGCGGAGTCGCCACCGCCGACCACGGTATAGCCGGGAGCCTTCGAGAGCACATCCGCGACGCTCGAGGTGCCCTTGGCGAAGCTCTCGAACTCGAAGACACCCATCGGGCCGTTCCAGAACACGGTCGCTGCATCGGCGATCTTCTCGCCGAACAGCTTCGCCGTCTCCGGGCCGATGTCCATGCCCTCCTGATCCGAGGGGATCTCGGAGGAGGGGACCACCGTCGCGGGCGCGTCGGCGGAGAACTCGGGTGCCACCACCGTGTCGACGGGCAGGACCAGCTCGACACCGTTCTTCTCGGCGCGCTCGAGGTACTCGCGCACCACGTCGAGCTTGCTCTCGTCGAGCAGCGACTTGCCGACCTCGTAGCCCTGCGCCTTCTGGAAGGTGTAGGCCATGCCGCCGCCGATCAGGATGCGATCGGCCTTGCCCAGCAGGCTGTCGATGACTCCGAGCTTGTCGGCGATCTTCGCACCGCCGAGCACCACCACGAAGGGGCGCTCCGGAGAATCGGTGACCTTGCGCAGGGACTCCACCTCACGCAGCACCAGCTCACCGGCGGCCGAGGGCAGCAGGGTGGCGAGCTCGTACACGGAGGCCTGCTTGCGGTGGACGACGCCGAAGCCGTCGGAGACGAAGGCATCACCGAGGGCGGCGAGCTGCTCGGCGAAGGCGAGCCGCTCCGACTCGTCCTTCGAGGTCTCCCCCGGGTTGAACCGCAGGTTTTCGAGCACGGCCACCTGGCCATCCTCAAGCCCGGCCACGACCTCCTGCGCGGAGCTGCCGACGGTGTCCGTCGCGAAGGCGACGTCCTGGCCCAGCAGCTCGCCGAGACGGCCCACGACCGGCTTCAGGGAGTACTTGTCCTCCGGTGCGCCTTTGGGGCGGCCGAGGTGGGAGATCACGGCGACCCGTGCACCGGCTTCGACCAGCCGGGTGAGGGTGGGCAGGGCGGCGCGGATGCGACCGTCATCGGTGATGGTGGTCCCGTCCAGCGGGACGTTCAGATCAGCCCGGACGAGCACGCGCTTGCCGCGCAGCTCTCCGAGCGAGTCGATGGTCTTCAGCACGATGGTGCTCCTTCAGGTTCGGGCGAACGCGCCATCGCTCGGCGCGGACTCGTGAGACGACCGGAGCCCACCGGCCACCGACCCTTCGGGGTGGTGACCGGTGGGCTCCGGGGTGATCCGGGTCGTCAGTACGACGACCGGTGGATCAGAGGGACTTGCCCACGAGCTGCGAGAGCTCGACGAGGCGGTTGGAGAAGCCCCACTCGTTGTCGTACCAGGTGAAGACCTTCACCAGGTTGCCGTTCACCTTGGTGAGCTGGCTGTCGAAGATCGAGGAGTGCGGATCGCCCTCGATGTCCTTGGAGACGATCGGATCCTCGGTGTAGCGCAGGATCCCCTTCAGCGGGCCCTCTGCAGCCTTCTTGATGGCGGCGTTGATCTCCTCGACGGAGACCTCGCGCGATGCCTCGAAGGTGAGGTCGGTGATCGAGCCGGTGGGGACCGGAACGCGCAGCGAGTAGCCGTCCAGCTTGCCCTTGAGCTCCGGCAGCACCAGCGCCACGGCCTTGGCCGCACCGGTGGTGGTCGGGACGATGTTCAGCGCGGCCGCACGTGCACGGCGGGGGTCCGAGTGGGGGCCGTCCTGCAGCACCTGGTCCGAGGTGTAGGCGTGGACGGTGGTCATCAGACCCTTGACGATCCCGAACTCGTCGTTCAGCACCTTGGCCACGGGGGCGAGGCTGTTGGTCGTGCAGGACGCGTTGGAGATGATGTGGTGGTTCGCGGGGTCGTAGTCGCCCTCGTTCACACCGATGACGAAGGTGCCGTCCTCGTTCTTGCCGGGGGCCGAGATGATGACCTTCTTGGCGCCGGCCTCGATGTGGGCCTTGGCCTTCTCGGCGTCGGTGAAGATGCCGGTGGACTCGATGACGACGTCCGCACCGATCTCGCCCCACGGGATGTTCTTGGGATCGCGCTCGGCGAACGCCTTGATGGTGTTCTCCCCGACGGTGATCGAGTCGTCGTCGTACGAGACGTCGTAGGGCAGCACGCCACCGATCGAGTCGTACTTGATGAGATTCGCGAGCGCGGCGTTGTTAGTGAGGTCGTTCACACCGACGATCTGGATGTCGGCCTTCTGCTCGAGTGCGGCGCGCAGGAAGTTACGGCCGATGCGGCCGAATCCGTTGATTCCAACCTTGATGGTCAAGGGTTCCTCCTAGATTCGCAGAGAACTGCGAAATTCCGGTACTGACATGGTGCGCACGCCCTTGTACGCTCGGACGGCGCCGGAAGTGACCGACGACCACGACGATCTTATCAACGTCCTGGGTCCGGTGACGGGGGTAATCGGTCCTCGTCCACTCCGTGGTCGGTTCCGGGCATGCCCAGATCCTCCGCGCGCTTGTCCGCAGTGGCGAGCAGGCGCCGGATCCGCCCGGCCACGGCGTCCTTGGTGAGGGGCGGATCCGCCAGACGGCCGAGCTCCTCGAGGCTCGCCTGACGGTGCTCGAGGCGAAGCTGGCCCGCCGCCTGCAGATGCTCGGGGACCTCATCACCGAGGATCTCCAGCGCCCGCTGCACCCGCTGCCCGGCAGCGACCGCCGCGCGGGCGGAGCGGCGCAGATTCGCGTCGTCGAAGTTCGCCAGTCGATGCGCGGTCGCCTTGACCTCTCGCTTGGTGCGGCGCTCCTCCCAGCTCTTGACGGTCTCGTGCGCCCCCATGCGGGTCAGCAGCATGGAGATCGCGTCTCCGTCCCGCAGCACCACGCGATCGGTCCCTCGTGCCTCGCGCGCCTTGGAGGCGACGCCCAGCCGGCGGGCGGCCCCGACCATCGCGAGCGCGACCTCGGGGCCCGGGCAGGACAGCTCCAGCGCTGAGGAGCGTCCCGGCTCGGTGAGCATCCCCCGGGCCAGGAAGGCTCCGCGCCAGGCGGCCTCCGCGTCGACCGTCGCCCCGCCGACCACGAAGGGGGGCATCCCCCGCACCGGTCGGCCGCGGGCATCGAGCAGGCCGGTCTGCCGCGCGAGCATGCCGCCCTCGCGTTCGACCCGCACGATGTAGCGAGTGGTGCGGCGGATGCCGGAGGGGGCCAGGACCGCGAGCTCGGCCCGGTGGCCGTACATGTCGGCGATGATCCCGTGCAGACGCCGGGCGACCGCGGCGGAATCCAGCTCCGCCTCGACCACCACCTTCCCGGCAACCAGGTGCAATCCGCCGGCGAAGCGGAGCATCGCTGCAGCCTCTGCCTTGCGGGCGGAGGGCCGGCTCACCTCGAGGTGGCTCAGCTCCTCCTTCGCCTCACCCGTCAGAGCCATGCAAGTCCTCCTCGATGGTGGGGGGCTGTGCCCCCGTGATGCGGTGCTCGGTGCCCTCATGGTCGGGCTCGACATCGCCGTAGGCGTCGTCGAAGAGATCACGGTACGCGGCGGCGAGCCGCACCGGGTCATGGTGCGGTGTACCGTCCCCCACGCTCACCTGGCGCAGCAGGGTGCGGATCCCGCGGGCCTGGGCCGCCTCCGCCAGCTCGAGGGCGTCCTCGAGGGTAGTGGGATCCGCCAGCAGCGCATCGAAGCGGCACCCCTGGGCTCGTTCCAGGAGCACATCGAGCATGTCCAGGCTGGTCATGCCCTCTGCCTCCTGCGACCCCACCGAGAGGTTGGTGGTGATGCAGCGCCGGGCGGGGCTGGTGCGGATCGCCTCGGCGATCTCGGGGATCATCAGATGAGGCAGCACGGAGGTGTACCAGGAGCCGGGGCCGACGACGATCCAGTCTGCGCGGCCCAGCGCGTCGATCACGTCCTGCGGGACCCGTGGCCGCTCGGGGATCAGCCGGATGTCCTCGACCCTTCCCTCCGCGGTCGCGACCTGCCACTGACCGGAGACCGTGCGCAGAGTGCCGTCGGCGCCGCGCACCTGGGCCTCGATATCGAGGGGGTCCAGGGCCATCGGCAGCACCCGTCCTCTGGCGCCGAGCAGCTCTGCCATCTGATCGAGCGCCTCGACCGGGTCCTCGAGGATCTGCCACAGCGCGACGATCAGGAGGTTGCCCAGGGCGTGCCCGTCGAGCTCGCCATCGGTCGCGAAGCGGTGCTGGATCACATCGCCCCAGATGGAGCCCCAGTCGGAGTCCTCGCAGAGCGCCGCGAGCGCCATCCGCAGGTCCCCGGGGGGCAGCACCGGCATCTCGGTCCGGATCCGTCCGGAGGAGCCGCCGTTGTCGGCGACGGTCACCACGGCGGTGATGTCATCGGCCAACAGCCGCAGGGCGCGCAGGTTCGCGGCCAGGCCGTGACCGCCGCCGAGAGCGACCACCCGCAACGGGCGCTGCGGATCGCCGCGCCGACCCCGCCGCGCACTGGCGGAGCGATCCGCGCCCCGGAGGCGAGATCCCCGGGCGCGCGGTGCGATGCTCATTCGCGCCCCAGATCGCGGTGGCGGATCCGTACGGCGTGGCCGCTGCGGCGCAGCTCCTCGCCGATCTTCTCCGAGACCGCGACCGAGCGGTGCTTGCCGCCGGTGCAGCCGATCGCGAGCGTGGTGAAGTGCTTGTTCTCGGCGCCGTAGCCACGCAGCACCGGACGGATCATCTCGAGGTAGCGGTCCACGAACTCCTGCGCGTTGGCGTCCTTCAGGACGAAATCCGCCACCTCGGGGTCGGTGCCCCGCTTCGGTCGGAGCTCAGGGACCCAGTAGGGGTTGGGGATGAACCGGACGTCGCTGACGTGATCGGCTTCGAGCGGGATCCCGTACTTGAAGCCGAAGGAGAGCATCGTCACGGTGAGCTGCTGCTCCTCGCTGGTGCCGAAGACGGTGCGCATCTTCATCGTGAGCTGGTGCACGTTCAGGGGGGAGGTGTCGATGACCAGGTCTGCCATCCGCCGGTAGGGGGCGAGCATCTCGCGCTCCCGGCGGATTCCCTCCAGCACGCCCTCCTCCCCCTGCAGCGGGTGGGGACGGCGCACCGAGTCGAAGCGACGCACGAGCGTGGATTCGTCGGCGGTGAGGAACACCAGGCGCAGGCGCAGATCGGCCTTGCGCAGATCGGCGACCACATCGGAGAGCTCGCTGAAGAAGGGGCCGGAGCGGGGGTCGACGACCACGGCGAAGCGGTTCTCGCGGCCCACGGCGGTGGCGCGCAGCTCATATAGCGTCCCGATCAGCTGCGGCGCGATGTTGTAGACGACGTACCAGCCCATGTCCTCCAGGGCGTGGGCGGCGGTCTCCCTCCCGGCACCGGCGAGGCCGGTGATGATGACGACGTCACCCCGGGTGTCAGTGGTGGGGGTCAGTACGGGCTCCTCGGTCACGAGCGCTCCTTCCGGGGTCGGGGACAGGGGGTGGGTGCAGCTGGTCAGCGGTCGAGGATCTCGCCGGTCGCCATGTCCACGGTGACAGCGAGCTCGCCGTCCTCGAGGACTGCCTGCGCCTGGTCCCCCTGGTCGGATCGTAGCGCGAGCGCGATCTGCGCGGCCAACGCGGGTCCGATCCCGTTGACCCGAGCCAGCTCCTCCTCGCTCGCCGCACGGATCGCGGAGACGGTCACGAAGCGATCCAGGAGCGCCCGTCGACGGGCGGGGCCGAGCCCGGGGATGCCGTCCAGGGCGCTGGCCTGCATGGCGCGACCGCGCTTGGATCGGTGGTAGGTGATCGCGAAGCGGTGCGCCTCGTCACGCAGGCGCTGGACCAGGAAGAGCGCTTCGCTGGTGCGCGGCAGGATCACCGGGTAGTCGTCCCCGGGCAGCCAGATCTCTTCGAGCCGCTTGGCGATGCCGGCCAGGGCGATGTCGGTGATGCCGAGGTCGTCGAAGGCACGCTGGGCGGCGGCGACCTGGGGCGGGCCGCCGTCGACCAGGATCAGCGAGGGCGGGTAGGCGAAGCGCCGGTACCGTCCCTGCTCCTCCTCTGCCGGCTCGGGCGGGTCCAGGTGGTGCTTGAGCCGCCGGGAGATGACGTCGTACATGGAGGCGGTGTCGTCGCGGGCTGCCTCGCCGCTGACGGCGTAGCGGCGGTACTCGCTCTTCTTGGGCAGGCCGTCCTCGAAGACCACCTGGGACCCGACCACGTTGGTGCCATGGGAATGGGAGATGTCAAAGCACTCGATCCGCAGCGGCGGCTCGGCGAGGTCGAGCGCCTCCCCCAGGTCCTCGAGCGCCTTGGTGCGGGCGGTGAGATCGCCGGTGCGCTTCAGACGGTGCAGCCGCAGCGCCTCGGTCGCGTTCTCGCCGACGGTGAGCAGCAGGTCCTTCTTCTCGCCGCGCTGCGGGACCCGCAGGTCAGTTCGCGGGCCCATCAGCTCGAGCACCTGCTCGCGGTTCCGGGGCAGGATCGGGACCAGCACCTCCTTGGGTGCCGGGCTCTCGGCGTACAGGGTGGTCAGCGCGCGCTCGATGAGGTCGGGCCCGGTGGATTCGTCGAGAATCTCCGCGGTCCAGCCGCGCTGGCCGCGGATCCTGCCGCCGCGCACATGGAAGACCTGCACGGAGGCTTCGAGCTCGTCCTGCGCGAGGCCCACGAGGTCCGCGTCGGTGGCGTCGGAGAGCACCACGGAGTTCTTCTCCATGACCTTGTTCAGCGCCTTGAGGTCGTCGCGCAGGCTCGCGGCGGTCTCATAGTCCATCGCCGCGGCGGCGCCCTTCATCTGCTGCTCGATGCGGCGGGTGTACTTCGAGGTGTTGCCGGCCATGAAGTCCGCGAACTGCTCGGCGAGGCGGCGGTGCTCGTCCTCGGAGATGTCTCCGACGCAGGGGGCGGCGCATTTGCCGATGAAGCCCAGCAGGCAGGGCCGCCCGGCGCGCTCGGCGCGGCGATACACCCCTGCGGTGCAGGACCGGATCGGGAAGACCCGCAGCATCAGGTCGAGGGTCTCGCGGATCGCGCCCACCTGCGGGTAGGGCCCGAAGGTGCGGTCACCCTTGGCGCGGGGCCGACGGGTGATGTGCACCCGGGGCACCTGCTCCCCCATCGTGATCACCAGGTACGGGTAGGACTTGTCGTCGCGGAACTTGACGTTGAAACGCGGGTCGAACTCCTTGATCCAGGTGTACTCGAGGGTGAGCGCCTCCACCTCGGTGCCCACCACGGTCCATTCGACGCTCGCGGCGGTGGTGACCATCCGCCGGGTGCGTTCGTGGAGGACCGCGAGATCCTGGAAGTAGTTGACCAGGCGCTGGCGGAGGTTCTTCGCCTTGCCCACATAGATGACCCGGCCGTGCTCGTCCCGGAAGCGGTACACCCCGGGCCGGGTCGGGATGGTCCCGGTGGCGGGACGGTAGGTCGCCGGATCTGCCACGGTGTGCTCAGCGCTCGGTGCTTCTCGGGGTGCGGCCTGCTCGTCCCGTGGCGAGCATCGGGGCGAGGAAGTGCCCGGTGTAGGAGCCCGGGGTCTCCGCCACCTGCTCGGGGGTGCCGGTGGCGACGATGCGGCCGCCGCCCGAACCGCCCTCGGGGCCGAGGTCGATGACGTGGTCGGCGGTCTTGATGACGTCGAGGTTGTGCTCGATGACGATCACCGAGTTGCCCTTGTCGACCAGGCCGTTCAGCACCTCGAGGAGCTTGCGGACGTCCTCGAAGTGCAGGCCCGTGGTGGGTTCGTCCAGCACGTAGATGGTGCGTCCGTTGGAGCGTTTGTGCAGCTCGGAGGAGAGCTTCACCCGCTGCGCCTCGCCGCCCGAGAGGGTGGTCGCGGACTGGCCGAGCTTGACGTAGCCCAGGCCCACGTCGACGAGGGTCTGCATCTGGCGGCGGATCGCGGGGACCGCGTCGAAGAACTCGAGCGACTCGGCGATGGACATGCCCAGCACCTCGGCGACGTTCTTGTCCTTGAACTTCACCTCGAGGGTCTCGCGGTTGTAGCGCTGGCCCTTGCAGACCTCGCACTGGACGTAGACGTCCGGCAGGAAGTTCATCTCGATCTTCAACGTGCCATCGCCGGAGCAGGCCTCGCAACGGCCTCCCTTGACGTTGAAGGAGAAGCGCCCGGCGGTGTACCCGCGGATCTTCGCCTCGTTGGTCTGGGCGAACAGGGTGCGCACCCGGTCCCAGACCCCGGTGTAGGTGGCGGGGTTCGAGCGCGGGGTGCGGCCGATCGGCGACTGGTCCACGTGCACGACCTTGTCGAGGTGCTCGAGGCCGGCGACCCGCTTGTGGCGGCCGGGGACGATCCGGGCGCGGTTCAGCTCCTTGGCGAGCACCGCGTAGAGGATGTCGTTGACCAGTGACGACTTTCCGGAGCCGGAGACGCCGGTGACGGCGGTGAGCACGCCGAGGGGGAAGGAGACGTCCTGCCCGACGAGGTTATTGGCGCGTGGGGCGACGACCTTGAGCATCCGCTCCTTGTCGATCTCTCGGCGGGACTCCGGCAGCGGGATCTCGAGCGCTCCGGAGAGGTACCGGCCGGTGAGGCTGGTCTCGTGCTGCTTGAGCCCTTCCACCAGGCCGGAGTAGACGACCTCGCCGCCGTGCTCGCCGGCCAGCGGGCCGATGTCCACCACCCAGTCCGCGGCGTTGAGGGTGTCCTCGTCATGCTCGACCACGATCAGGGTGTTGCCCAGATCGCGCAGCCGCTCGAGGGTGACGATGAGCCGCTCGTTGTCGCGCTGGTGCAGGCCGATCGACGGCTCGTCGAGCACATACAGCACGCCCACCAGGCCGGAACCGATCTGGGTGGCCAGGCGGATGCGCTGGGCCTCACCGCCGGAGAGGGTGCCGGCGGCACGGGCGAGGGAGAGATAGTCCAGGCCCACGTCGAGCAGGAAGCCGAGCCGGGAGCGGATCTCGCGCAGCACCTCGTCGGCGATCTGCGCCTCCCGCACCCCGAGCTCGAGGCTGTCATGGAAGGCGTGCGCCTCACGGATCGACATCTCGGTGACCTCGGCGATGGAGCGCCCGCCGACGGTCACGGCGAGCACCTCGGGTCGCAGCCGGGCACCCTTGCAGGCCGGGCACGGGACCTCGCGCATGAACTGCTCGTAGCGGTCCTTGGCCCAGTTCGACTCGGTGTCGGAGTGGCGCCGCTCGAGGAAGTGCATCACACCCTCGAAGCCGGTCGAATAGGTGCGCTCGCGGCCGAAGCGGTTGCGGTACTTCACGTGGACCTTGTGGTCCTTGCCGTGCAGCAGCGCTTCCTGCGCCCGCTCGGGCAGGGCACGCCAGGGGGTGTCCATCGAGAAGCTCAGCTCCTCGGCGAGGCCGGCCATCACCTCGAGGTGACGGTCGGTGGAGCCCATCGTCCAGGGCGCGATCGCGCCCTCGGCGAGGGTGAGGTCCTCATCCGGGATCACGAGCTCGGGGTCGACCTCGAGCCGCTGGCCGAGCCCGGTGCACTCGGGGCAGGCGCCGTAGGGCGCGTTGAACGAGAAGGTGCGCGGCTCGATGTCGTCGATCGCGAGCGGGTGGTCGTTGGGGCAGGCGCGCTTCTCGGAGAAGCGGCGGATCCGGTCCGGATCCTTCTCGTCCAGGTCCACGAAGTCGACGGACAGGATCCCCTCGGCGAGCCGCAGCGCGGTCTCGACGGAGTCGGTGAGGCGGCGGCGGGAGTCCGGCTTCGCGGCGAGGCGGTCCACCACCACCTCGATGGTGTGCTTGAACTTCTTGTCGAGGGTGATCTCCTCGTCGAGCCGGCGGTTCTCCCCGTCGATGCGGGCGCGGGCGAAACCCTGGGAGCGCAGCGAGCTGAGGAGGTCCACGTGCTCGCCCTTGCGGCCCTGGACCACGGGGGCCAGCAGCTGGAACCGGGTGCCGGGCTCCTCGCCGAGGAGGATGTCCACGATCTGCTCCGCGGAGGAGGAGCTGACCTTCTCACCGCAGACGGGGCAGTGCTGCTCGCCGGTGCGGGAGAACAGCAGACGCAGGTAGTCGTAGATCTCGGTGATGGTGCCGACCGTCGAGCGGGGGTTGCGGTTGGTCGACTTCTGATCGATCGACACCGCAGGGGACAGCCCCTCGATGAGGTCGACGGACGGCTTGTCCATCTGACCCAGGAACTGCCGGGCATAAGCGGAGAGCGACTCCACGTAGCGGCGCTGTCCCTCGGCGAAGATGGTGTCGAAGGCCAGGGAGCTCTTGCCCGACCCGGACAGGCCGGAGAACACCACCAGCTTGTTGCGGGGGATGTCGATGTCGATGTTCTTGAGGTTGTGCTCGCGCGCACCACGGACGACCAGAGATTCAGTCACCGGACCATTCTAGAGGCGAACACCCACCTTCGAACAGTTGTTCGGAGGAGAGGTGGACGACATACTGGGCCCATGAGCGATCACGAGTACACCGGACACGTTGAACCCGGAGGCGAGCCGATGGTGCGCGACCTCCGCCACCTGCAGATCCGCAAGCTCTCCGTGGGCCCGATGAACAACAACGCCTACCTGCTGACCTGTCGGGCCTCGGGAGCTCAGCTGCTGATCGACGCCGCTGCGGATCCCGACGCGCTGCGCCGCATGGTCGCCGCCGGTGGGGAGCACAACGTGCTGGACCTCATCGTGACCACGCACAGCCATCACGACCATGTGGGGGCGCTCGCGGAGATGATGGGCGCCACCGGTGCCCGCACGGCCGCCGGGGAGGCGGATGCCAAGGAGATCACGGAACGGATCGACCTCCCCCTCGCCCACGGTGACGTGCTCCGATTCGGGCAGCAGCAGGTCGAGATCATCCACCTGCGGGGCCACACCCCGGGCTCGGTCGCGGTGCTGCTGCGCGCCGGGGATGAGGGCGATCACCTCTTCACCGGAGATTCTCTGTTCCCGGGCGGGGTGGGCAACACGGAGCAGGATCCGCAGCGCTTCGCGCAGCTCATGGACGACGTCGAGGAGCGGATCTTCGACCGACTCGGGGACGAGACGTGGGTGTACCCGGGCCACGGGGATGACACCACGCTCGGCGCCGAGCGCCCCTCGCTGCCGGCCTGGCGTGAGCGGGGCTGGTGACCCCTCCCTCGTCACCGGCGTCTGTGCCCTCTTCCCTGCCTGCCGTCCCGCCCACGTGGTGCGTCCTCGGTCGCGGCGCTGGCGGGCGCACACGGCTCGTGGCACTCGATGGGCAAGGCAGGCCGCTCGGGGTGGAGGAGGTGGCGGCCGACGGGCTGACTGCGCTGGTCACCCGGTACGAGGCGGAGCATGCCCCGCGCTGGGTCTGGAGCGACGCGGCAGCCTGGTATCCACGACTGCTCGCCGCTGGGGTGACCCTCGAGCGATGTCATGACCTGCGGCTGATCCACCGGATCCTCTGTCACTCGGAGCTCGTCCAATTCGCGCAGGCGCTGCGCGCTGCGACGGGCTGGGACACGCCGCTGGACCCCCACGAGCCGGTGAAGGCTCAGGGCGCCACCCTTTTCGAGCTCGATGTCGCCTCTCCGCGCTCCGGCGGCGTCCCCTCCGACGCGGAGGAGACGCTGGCCGAGTTCGTCCGTCAGCGCACCGCGATCGACACCGCGAGCGATCCGGCACGGCTGCGTCTGCTGATCGCCGCGGAGTCGGCCGGGGCGCTGATCGCCGCCGAGCTGCAGGCCGCTGGGATTCCCTGGGACGTGGCCCATCACGACCGGATCCTCACCGCCGCCCTCGGGCCACGCCCCTCCCCCGGCACGCCGCCAGCGCAGATGGTGCAGACCGGGGCCGAGGTGCGGGCCGCTCTCGGTGACCCGCTGGTGCCGCTGGACTCCCCGCCGAAGCTGCTGCGGGCCTTGCACCGGGCTGGGATCGATGTGCCCTCCACCTCGCAGTGGGAGCTGCAGCAGCATGAGCACCCGGCCATCGAGCCGCTGCTGCGGTACAAGAAGATGTCCCGCCTGCTCACCGCCAACGGCTGGACCTGGCTCGATGAATGGGTGCATGAGGGTCGATATCGCCCCGTCTATGTGCCCGGCGGGGTGGTCACCGGGCGCTGGGCCTCCAGCGGCGGTGGTGCCCTGCAGATCCCGCGCCAGCTGCGCCCGGCGCTCCGCGCCGATCCGGGCTGGCGTCTGGTGAGCGCGGATGTCGCCCAGCTGGAGCCGCGGGTGCTCGCCGCGATGTCCGGGGATCGGGCGATGATCGCTGCGGGGGCCGGCAAGGATCTTTACTCCGGGATCGTGGACGCCGGGATTGTCACCACGCGGCAGGAGGCGAAGATCGGCGTGCTCGGAGCGCTCTACGGGGGCACCACCGGGGACAGCGGAAGGGTGGTGCCGCGGCTGCGGCGGAACTTCCCTGACGCGATGGCGCTGGTCGACGGCGCGGCCGCGACCGGAGAGCGCGGCGGGACGGTCACCACCTGGCTGGGACGCTCCTCCCCCGCACCTGAGGAGGCCTGGTCGCAGGCGCAGCGCGCCGCGAACCAGGTCGATGCGGGGGTCGGTCAGCAGGAGGCGGCGCGGCGCTCCGCCCGGGACCGCGGCCGGTTCACCCGGAACTTCGTTGTCCAGGGCACCGCCGCAGAGTGGGCGCTGTCCTGGATGGCGGCGCTGCGGCTCCAGCTCGCGGCGCTCCCGGAGGTGGCGGAGTCCCAGGCGGCCGCGCCCTCCGGCCCGGTGTTCGCACGAAGGGCGCACCTGGCGTTCTTCCTGCACGACGAGGTGATCGTGCACGCCCCGGCCGAGCAGGCGGAGGCCGCCGCCGAAGCGATCCGGGAATCCGCGAATGCCGCCGGCAGGTTGCTGTTCCCCGGCAGTCCGATCGATTTCCCGCTGGACCTGACGATCAGCGAGCGTTCGGCGGAGAAGTGAGCTCGTGCTCAGTGCGCGTCGAGAGCTTCGAGGTAGTCGAGGCAGGTCTGCAGGATCGCGCGGATCCGACGCTCGAGGACCTCGGCCGGTTCCCGCCGCCCCCAGGGCGAGTCACCCTCGGTGTACTCGGTGAGCAGGGGCCGGATCATGGACATCTCCGTTGCGGTGATCTCGTAGTCGGTGCTGATCACCTGGAGCGTGTCGCGCAGATCTGAGCGCCCGGGCCCTGCGGTGGTGCGGAGCACGTCGATGGCGCCTTCAAGCCAGCCGAGATCGTCCTTGCCATCCTCGGTCACCGACTCCTCCATCTCGGTGGTGACGAGATCGAACAGCATCATGTGTGCGGCGAGATATCCGGGATCCGCATCCTCGTGGTCGTCGTGGGGAAGGCGCGCGGCGCGGCCGATGAGTCGCGCGGCACGTCCCTCGTCACCGTCGGCCAGCGCGAGCAGCGCTTTACGGAGCAGCTGCCTCGCGCCCTCGGCCGCAGCGATGCTGAAGGGCTGCAGGGTGCGCCCGGAGGTGCCCTCGGTGTTCCCGAAGCCGGTGTCGTCGAGGGCCAGAAGGTGCTGTTCGAGGTCGCCGATCTGTTCGCCGCGCATGGCGTCGAGCCTACGCGGGCCGGGCCCTATGCGCTCTCGTCAGAGCTCCGGTCGGATCGTCAGCTGGCGTTCTCGTCCTCCGGGCTCGAGGGCACGCGGTCCCCGAGCGCATTCACTCCCAGCATCAGTGCCCCGGAGGCGAGCCCCATCATCACGCGGGGAGCGGGCACACCCCGTCGGCGCAGCAGGTTCTCGATCCCGCGGTCCAGGCAGATGCTCGCTGCCCCGGCTCCGGCCACCACGCCGCCGAAGGCCAGGGACAGGGCGCACTGGGAGACGGTCGACATGCTCGACCCGCGAGACGGCTCGTCAGTGATCCTGTCCGCACGTCGGGCCAAGGATGAGCGGGATGCATAGTGCTGGAACGCGAGCAGCATGATGGCCGATGTGGCGGCGGCGGGGACCACGATGTAGCCGGTCTGCACCGGGCGTGGCAAGCGGTGCAGCGGGATCATTCCGACGCCGATCGTCACGGCGGTGCTGACGGCGTGGGTCAGGATCCGAGAACCTGGGGGCTTGGACATGGGCATTCTCCTCGATCACGTGAAGGTGGCGCGACGTGCTCGGTGCGGGAGGGCAGGCCGCGCCGTCGACTCGCGCCGTCGACGTGGTCACGACGCTACCGGCGGACACCGCCTTCCGCCGCCGACGATCGTCGGCGCGGTGGATGACCTTCGACGGGTCAGGCGCAGGCGCACCATCCATGCGAGACGATGGGTGCATGCGTCTGTGGTCACTGCACCCCCGCCACCTCGATCGCCAGGGCCTCACCGGCTGCTGGCGGGAATCGTTGCTGGCCCAAGCGGTGCTCGCTGGACGGACACGGGGCTACCGCGCGCACCCGCAGCTGGAGCGGTTCCGGGCGCATTCCGAGCCGGTCGCCGCCGTCGGCGCCTATCTCGCAGCCGTCGCGCAGGAAGCGACCGAGCGGGGCTACCGCTTCGATCTCACGCGCATCGATCTCCCGCCGGGAGCGGGCGTGCAACCAGCTCCTATTCCGGTGACGGACGGCCAGCTCGCGCTCGAGTGGACGCATCTGCTCGCGAAGCTCGAGCGCCGAAGCCCTGTGTTGTGGGAGCAGGAACGTCAGCTCCATCAGCCCGAGGTGCATCCGCTGTTCGAGGTCATTCCAGGACTTGTCGAGTCATGGGAGCGTGAGCCCGAACGTCGCGAGCGTTGACTGCGGGGTCGCTCGAGGCACCTCGGCTGTACATCAGAAGCACTCTTCGGATCTGGTGAGATCTGCCGTGCCGCAACCAGACGAGAGCCCCTCCTCTGCGCACTTCGGAAGCATCCTTCCGATAGGACGCTCAGTGTGGGATAGCGGCACCCATCAGCCACCGTTTCGGAAGGATCTCTCCGGTATGGCACGCACCGCGTCTCTCAGGAGCGCTGCACCGCCCGCAGCTCCTTCTTGAGCTCCTGCACCTCATCCCGCAGCCGGCCCGCGACCTCGAACTGGAGGTTCTCCGCCGCCTGGTGCATCTGGGCGGTCATCTCATCGATCATGCCGGTCAGCGCGCCCACCGGATCATCGCCGAGGTCCACGCTGCGTCCCTTGACCGCGTCGACGGCGTTGGCCCGGGCGCGATCCCGGGCCACTCGCTCCTTGCCGGAGCGGTAGTCGGTGGACATCAGGGTGTCGGTGTCGATGTCCTCGCGGGCGAGCATGTCCGTGACATCCGCGATGCGCTTGCGCAGCGGGGTGGGGTCGATGCCGTGCTCGAGGTTGTAGGCGACCTGCTTCTCGCGGCGCCGGTTGGTCTCTTCGATCGCGGACTCCATCGAGTCGGTGATCCGGTCCGCGTACATATGCACCTGGCCGGAGACGTTGCGGGCGGCGCGGCCGATCGTCTGGATGAGTGAGGTGCGGGAGCGCAGGAAGCCCTCCTTGTCCGCGTCGAGGATCGCGACCAGCGACACCTCGGGCAGGTCCAGGCCCTCGCGCAGCAGGTTGATGCCCACCAGCACGTCGTACTCCCCCAGCCGCAGGGAGCGCAGCAGCTCGATCCGGCGCAGGGTGTCGACGTCCGAGTGCAGGTACTGCACCCGCACGCCGTTCTCCAGCAAGAAGTCGGTGAGATCCTCCGCCATGCGCTTGGTGAGCGTGGTGACCAGCACCCGCTCATCGCGCTGGACCCGCTTCTCGATCTCCTCGCGCAGGTCGTCGATCTGGCCCTTGACGGGCTTGACGATCACCTCCGGGTCGACCAGGCCCGTCGGCCGGATGATCTGCTCGACCACGCCGTCGGACTTCCCGAGCTCATAGGCGGCGGGAGTGGCGGAGAGGTAGACCGTCTGACCGGTGCGCTTGGTGAACTCGGAGAAGGTGAGCGGCCGGTTATCGAGCGCCGAGGGCAGGCGGAAGCCGAAGTCGACCAGGGTGCGCTTGCGGGAGCGGTCCCCCTCGTACATCGCGCCGATCTGCGGGACGGTCACATGGGACTCGTCGATCACCAGCAGGAAGTCCTCGGGGAAGTAGTCCATGAGGGTGTTCGGGGCCGTGCCGGGCGCACGGCCGTCGAGGTGGCGGGAGTAGTTCTCCACCCCGTTGGTGGAGCCCATCTGGCGCAGCATCTCGAGGTCGTGGGTGGTGCGCATGCGCAGCCGCTGCGCCTCGAGCAGCTTGTTCTGATGCTCGAGCTCCTCGAGCCGTTCGGCGAGCTCGATCTCGATGGTGCCGATCGCACGGGAGAGCCGTTCAGGTCCGGCGACGTAGTGGGAGGCGGGGAAGATGTGGATGTGGTCCTCCTGGCGGATCACCTCTCCCGTCATCGGATGCAGGGTATAGATCGCGTCGATCTCGTCCCCGAAGAACTCGATGCGGATCGCGAGCTCCTCGTACATCGGAATGATCTCCACGGTGTCGCCGCGCACCCGGAAGGTCCCGCGCTCGAAGGCGATGTCGTTGCGGTCGTACTGCATGTCCACGAAGCGGGTCAGCAGCTCGTCCCGGTCCAGCTCCTGACCGACCTTCAGCTGCACCATCCGGTCCACATACTCCTGCGGGGTGCCCAGGCCGTAGATGCAGGAGACGGAGGAGACCACGACCACGTCGCGCCGGGTGAGCAGGGAGTTGGTGGCGCTGTGGCGCAGCCGCTCCACCTCGGCGTTGATCGAGGAGTCCTTCTCGATGTAGGTGTCCGACTGGGGGACGTACGCCTCGGGCTGGTAGTAGTCGTAGTACGAGACGAAGTACTCCACCGCGTTGTGCGGGAGCAGCTCACGGAACTCGCTCGCGAGCTGGGCGGCGAGGGTCTTGTTGTGCGCCATGATCAGGGTGGGCCGCTGCACCTGCTCGATCAGCCAGGCCGTGGTCGCGGACTTGCCGGTGCCGGTCGCGCCCAGCAGCACCACATCCTGCTCGCCATCGTTGATGCGGCGGGTGAGGTCGGCGATCGCGGTCGGCTGATCACCCGAGGGCGTGTACTCGGAGACGACTTCGAAGGGATGCTCGGAGCGGACCAGATCGGTGACGGGACGCATTCCCCGAGCCTACGACTCAGGGCCGACGGACGACATGCCCGCCCGGCGGCGTCAGCGCAGGGCGGAATCCTCGAGCTCGGCGAGGACCGTCTGCAGGGCGTGCAGGGCGCGGACCGAGAGGGTCTCCCGCTCCGCGGTGTTCAGCACCAGACGATCGGCGCGACGGATCCGTTCGAGGTCGGTGACCTGCGCGGTCATGATCGCCTCGACATAGGCGCGATCCTTCCCGCGGTCACGCATCACCCGGGAGATGCGGTCCTCGCGCCGGGCGAGCACCACGACGACCGAGCGGTAGTCCGCGTCGTGGTGCATCTCGAGCAGAAGAGGGCTGTCGTGGATGACGAGCCGCTCCCCCGCCCGGGCCGCCTCCTGCTCCTCCCGGGCCACCGCCTCATCGACCCGGGATAGCACGATGTGCTCGAGATCTACCCGGGCGGCGGCGTCGGCGAACACCAGGCGCGCCATCGCCGCCCGGTCGATCGTGCCGCTCTCGGTGCGGAACTCCTCGCCGAAACGGGCGATCGCCTCCTCCACGCCGTCGCCGGGCACGTCCAGCACGGCGCGGGAGTGGGCATCGAGGTCGATCACCCGGTGGCCGGCCTCGCCCCAGATCGCGGCGACAGTCGACTTGCCGGAGCCGATGCCGCCGGTGAGCCCCAGGCGCAGCGGGGTGGTGAGCGTGGTCATGACCAGATCGTACGGTCCGCCGCTCCTGCCCGGCGCGTACTACCGTCGAACCTGTGGACCCTCTCGAGCTGCTCGTGACCAACGACTTCCTGCGCATCCTGGATCTGGTGGGGGTCTTCGTGATGGGCGTTGCCGCCGGGGCGCTGGCCTCCCGGCTGAACTTCGATGCGGTGGGCTTCGCGATTATCGGAATTGCCGCCGGGCTCGGCGGCGGCATCGTGCGCGACCTGATCCTCGATCTCGGCGTCCCGGCCGCCTTCTCGGGCCCCTGGTATCTGACCTGCGCCCTGGCAGGGGCGGGCTTCTCCTTCTTCATCTCCACCGACGGACCCTGGTGGCGGCGCACAGTGACGGTGCTGGACATCGCCGCGATGGGGCTGTGGGCGGCGACCGGCACCGCGAAGTCGCTCGCCTACGGTCTGGACGTGCTGCCCGCGATCCTGCTGGGCGTCACGAGCGCCGTGGGCGGCGGGGTGATCCGCGACGTGCTGGTGGGACGGATCCCGGCGATCTTCGGCGGCGGTCCGCTGTATGCCACTGGAGCCCTGGTCACCGCGGTGCTGACCTGGGGCGTCTTCGCGCTCGGCCTGCCCTCGGGGACGGTGCTGGTGGCGGTGACGATCGGGTCCCTGCTCGCCGGGGTCGCCGCCTGGCGCCGCTGGACGCTGCCCGGCCACAGCGAATGGCAGGTGACGATGTCCGCGTCCCAGCTCAAGCAGCTGGTGCGTCGAACGCGCAAGAGCGAGCGGGAGCGTGTCGCGCACGAGACCGGGACGATCCCGGTGGTCGATGCAGGCACCGATGATCTGGCCGAGGACTCCTTCGCGGACGACCTCGACGCCGGCGGCTACGAGGACCGCATCTTCCCCCACGCCGACGTCGAGGAGCTGCCGGGGACGGCCGAGCACGAGCGCCGCGCACGCGACGACGACGGCCCCGAGGGCCCGGAACGACTCTGAGGAGCTCTGCTCAGGGACGCAGCAGCTCGAGCATCCGGGAGACATCCTCCGCGGCGAGCTGCCCGGGGGCCGAGCCGGCGCCGACGGTCGCGAACGTCGCGGCGCTGCCGAAGGTCTCGGCCGCGACGCGGCTGCTCGCACCCAGCGGTCCCATGCTGATCGCGATGTGCGGGCCCGAGAGGTCCTCGGCAACGGTGAGGCTCGCCGAGAGCAGAGTGAGGACGTCCCGCGGGCTGCGCGGGGTGACGGCGATCTTCGGGACGTCGGCCCCGAGCCGGCGCTGGGAGCGCAGGATCTCCACCAGCGTCTCCTCCGACGGGGTCGAGTCCATGTCGTGGAACGAGCCGACGACCACGGTGCCGTGACGGTGCGCGGCGGAGATCACCCGGGAGACGGTCCCCGGATCGCGTGAGGTCTCGATGTCCACCAGGTCGACCGCGGCCTGGGTGCCCGCGCGGCGGCCGCCGATCAGGCTCTCGAGCAGGATTCCCAGGTCACGGTCCGAAAGTGCCCTGGCTCCGCCCTCAGCTGCGGTGCGGAAGGTGACCAGCAGCGCCTTGTCCGGCCCCAGCTGTCCCCGCAGGCGGGGCAGAGCGGCCAGCACCGCATCGCGATGGTCCGAGACGTCCTCGAGGTCCGGCCGGAAGCGGTCCAGGCGCCATTCCACGATCCGGGCCCGGGTGCCCACGGCAGCCGCGGCCTGTTCCAGCAGCGTCTCCTCGTCGGGCTCGACCAGGGGCACGATGATCTCCGGCCGTGCGCGGCCCAGCTCGATGCCGCGCACCGTGGCGGTGCGGCGACGCACGTCGGTCCCCGGCGCGGTGACGCTGTCGGGGCTGGAGCTCTCACTCTCGGGCGTGGTCTCGTGGTTCATCTCGGTCCTCACTCCTCGGTGATGGCGGCGTAGGCGGACAGCAGCAGGGCCGGGTCGGGTCCCTCGATCCGGGAGACCACCCCGATCCGGTCGAGCACCACGAAGCGCAGCAGCCCGGCACGGGTCTTCTTGTCCCGCTTCATGGCGTCCTCGAGCTTCGGCCACTGGCGGTCGCGATAGGTGGTGGGCAACCCCAGCGAGGTGAGGATCGTGCGGTGACGATCCACATCGGCTTCGGACAGCTTCCCGGCGAGGTGGGAGAGCTCGGCCACGAACATCATCCCCACGCTCACCGCGGCTCCATGGCGCCACAGGTAGCGCTCATTGCGCTCGATCGCATGGGCGAGCGTATGCCCGTAGTTGAGGATCTCGCGTTCACCGGACTCCCGCAGATCCGCGGAGACGACTCGCGCCTTGACCCGGATGGCACGCTCGATCACCTCGCGGAACGCATCGCTGGACACATCGAGGACCGCCGCCGGATCTGCCTCGACGATCTCCAGGATCCGCTCGTCCGCGATGAATCCGGCCTTCACCGTCTCCGCGAGGCCGGCCGCGACGTCGTTGGCTGCGAGAGCGGCGAGCACATCGAGGTCGGCGAGCACTGCGATCGGCGGGTGGAAGGCACCGACCAGGTTCTTGCCCTCGGAGGTGTTGATGCCGGTCTTGCCTCCCACGGCGGCATCCACCATCGCGGACACCGTGGTGGGGACCTGGAGCACGTCGATGCCCCGCAGCCAGGTCGCGGCGACGAAGCCCGCCAGATCGGTGGCGGCGCCTCCGCCCAGGCCGATCACCAGGTCTCCCCGGCCGATCTCCGCCTGTCCGCACACGCCCCAGAGGAACCCGGCGACCTGCGCCGTCTTGGCCTCCTCAGCATCGGGAACCTCGGCGGCGAAGGCCTTTCGTCCGGTCTCGGCGACGATCGATCGGACCTGCTCCGCCACCTCGCGCAGGCTCGGCTGGTGGATGATCACGACCCTGCGCGCACGCTCGGGCAGCACAGCGGGCAGCTCGGCCAGCAGGCCGCGGCCGACGTGCACGTCATAGCCGCCGGTCGGGGTGGTCACCGGGATGACGGTGGTGCTCATGCGGTCTCCTTCTCAGGGTCGGTCGGCAGGGGAAGCTGCAGGGTGCGGATGATCGTGCGGGCCACGCGCGCAGGGCTGCCGTGACCGGAATCGATGCGGTGCGCCGCCACATCGCGATAGTTGCCGCCGCGCTCCTCAGCGAGCTCTCGCCAGCGCACCATGGGGTCTTTGCCCGCGAGCATCGGTCGGCCCGCGCCGTAGGAGAGGCGCCGGGCCGCGATGTGCTCCTCGACCTCGAGCAGCACGACCGGCCGGCCCCGCAGCAGCTCAGCAGAGGCCGGATGCACGGGGGCGCCGCCGCCCAGGGAGAGCACCCCGTCGCATTCGGTGAGCGCGCGGGCGAGGGTCCGGGACTCGAGCTCGCGGAAGGCGGGCTCGCCCTCCTCCGCGAAGAGTGTGGGGATGCTGCGGCCCGCGGCCTCGACGATCAGCGCGTCCAGATCGGCGAAGTCGACACCCAGCCGGGAGGCGAGAGCGCGACCCACGCTGGTCTTGCCCGCTGCCATCGGACCGATGAGGATGACGAGCGGGCCCGTCACGAGGCGGGGCCCGGTCGGCGGTCAGTCAGTGCCGACTGCAGAGCGTTCGTCCCCTCCAGGTGGGCGCGGATCTCGGCGACGGAGTCACCACCGGTCTTCTCGAGCAGCGCGTCCGCCAGGGCGAGCGCCACCATCGCCTCGGCGATCACTGCGGCGGGCGCCACCGCGCAGGTGTCGGAGCGCTGATGGTTCGCGGTGGTCTGCTCGCCGGTGGAGACGTCGACCGTGCGCAGTGCACGGGGAACGGTGGAGATCGGCTTCAGAGCGCCGCGCACGCGGATCACCTGGCCGTTGCTCATGCCACCCTCGAGACCGCCGGCGCGGTTGGTCACGCGGGGGAACGTCCTCGATGCGCCGGAGTCGGAATCGCCGGTGGCGAGGATCTCGTCATGCGCCTCGGAGCCGCGCCGACCGGCGGTGGCGAACCCGTCACCGATCTCCACGCCCTTCATCGCCTGGATGGACATCATCGCCTGGGCCAGCCGGCCGTCGAGGCGGCGATCCCACTGCGTGTGGGAGCCGAGGCCGACGGGCACTCCGTAGGCCAGCACCTCGACCACGCCGCCGAGGGTGTCACCGTCGGCCTTGGCCGCGTCGACCTCCGCGATCATCGCCGCGGACGAACCGCGATCGAAGCAGCGCAGCGGATCGGCGTCCAGAGCAGCGAGATCGTCCGGGGTGGGCAGCGGCGCCTCATCGGGGACTCGCACGCTCCCCACCTGCAGGGTGTGGGACACCAGCCGGATCCCGGCAGCCTGTTCGAGCAGCGCGGCGGCGACGCGACCCGCCACCACTCGGGCAGCGGTCTCGCGTGCGCTGGCACGTTCGAGGATCGGGCGGGCCTCATCGAAGCCGTACTTCAGCATCCCGGAGAGATCGGCGTGCCCGGGGCGCGGCCGCGAGAGCGGACGGTTGCGCGCGATCTCGCGCTCGTCCCCGGTGCCGGCATCGACCAGGAGGTCCTCACGGGCCACCGGGTCGGCGCTCATGACCTTCTCCCACTTCGGCCACTCCGAGTTCGCGACCTCGATCGCGAGCGGGGAGCCGAGGGTCAGTCCGTGACGCAGCCCGCCGTGGATGGTGAGCACATCCTGTTCGAACTTCTGGCGGCTGCCACGGCCGTGTCCGAGCCGACGACGCGCGAGCGCGTCCTTCAGGTCGTCACTGGTCAGCTCGATACCGGCGGGGACGCCGTCGAGCAGGGAGATCAGGGAGGGGCCGTGGGATTCCCCGGCGGTGAACCAGCGCAACATGGCGTTCATTCTGTCATGACGCGCTGGCACGAAGGGTCCATGTCCGTGCGGTGGGAGCGCAGGCGAGGAATGACCCGCGACGCACCGGCCCCGGCCGCTCTCTGCTCACATCGGCCCTGGCCCATCCCGTCCGTGCCGGTGCGGTGCGTTCAGTCCTCGCCCAGCTCCACGGACTCCATCGGGGTGAGCCTTCCGACCAGTGGAACCACGTCCGCGATGCCGTCGAGCACCGCAGTGGGCCGGTACGGATACCGGATGATCTCGTCCGCCTGCGTCGATCCCGAGAGCACCAGCAACGAGCGCATCCCGGCCTCGAGACCGGACTTCACATCCGTGTCCATCCGGTCCCCGATCATGATCGAGGTCTCCGAATGGGCGCCGATCCGGTTCAGAGCGGTGCGCATCATCAGCGGGTTGGGCTTGCCGACGTAGTACGGCTGGATCCCGGTGGCGGCGGTGATCATCGCCGCGACCGAGCCGGTGGCCGGCAGCGGCCCCTCAGCGCTGGGTCCGGTGACGTCCGGATTGGTGGCGATGAACTTCGCCCCTCGCGCGATCAGGCGGATCGCGCGGGTGATCGCCTCGAAGGAGTAGGTGCGGGTCTCCCCCAGCACCACGAAGTCGACATCGGAGTCGGCGAGGATGAACCCCTCCTCGTGCATGGCGCTGGTCAGGCCCGCTTCGCCGATCACATAGGCGGCCGCGCCCGGCTGCTGCTCCGCGAGGAAGCGAGCGGTGGCCAGGGCGCTGGTCCAGATCGCGGCTTCAGGGATGTCGATGCCGCTGCGAGAGAGCCGCGCCCGCAGATCCCGCGGGGTGAAGATCGAGTTGTTGGTCAGCACCAGGAACGGGCGGCCGTACTGCTGCAGCGCAGCGATGAAGTCAGCTGCCCCGGGCAGTGCGGCATCCTCGTGGACGAGCACGCCGTCCATGTCGGTGAGCCAGGAGTGGATCGGGTGGTCATCGAGCGCGGTGGTCATGGCACCAGTCTGCCGTACCACCGCCACCGGGCGCGACGTGGCCCGAGACGCGACGACGGGCGCCACCCGAAGGTGACGCCCGTCGTCGATGTCGATCGCTGATCAGCCGATCAGCAACGGATCAGTTGCCGGTGAGCTTGGCGCGCAGGGCGGCCAGGGCCTCGTCGGAGGCGAGGGTGCCCTCGTCCGAGGAGCTCGACTGGTAGGAGGACTGCGACGCGGGGGCCGCGGACTCCGTGGAGGAGGAGGAGGACGAGGTGGAGGCGGCCGCCGGAGCGTTCGCGGACTCCTCGTCAGCCTTGATTGCCTCGACGACCTGCGCCTTGTGAGCGGTCCAGCGCTCGTAGGCGGCCGCGTACTGGCCTTCCCACACCTCGCGCTGGGCGTCGTAGCCCTCGAGCCACTCGTTGGTCTCCGGGTCGAAGCCCTCGGGGTACTTGTACTCGCCGTTGGCGTCGTACTCCGCAGCCATGCCGTAGAGCGCCGGATCGAAGGTCGAGTCGTCGCCCTCGGGGTCGACGCCCTCGTTCGCCTGCTTGAGCGACAGCGAGATGCGGCGACGCTCGAGGTCGATGTCGATGACCTTGACGAAAACGTCCTGGTCGACGGTGACGACCTGCTCGGGCAGATCCACGTGGCGCTGAGCCAGCTCGGAGATGTGCACGAGGCCCTCGATGCCGTCCTCGACGCGCACGAACGCACCGAAGGGAACCAGCTTGGTGACCTTGCCCGGGACGACCTCGCCGATGGCGTGGGTGCGGGCGAAGAGCTGCCACGGGTCCTCCTGGGTCGCCTTCAGCGACAGGGAGACGCGCTCGCGGTCCATGTCCACGTCGAGCACCTCGACGGAGACCTTCTGGCCGACCTCGACAACCTCGGAGGGGTGGTCGATGTGCTTCCAGGACAGCTCGGAGACGTGCACCAGGCCGTCGACGCCACCGAGATCGACGAAGGCGCCGAAGTTGACGATGGAGGACACAGCGCCCTCGCGGACCTGGCCCTTCTGGAGGGTCTGGAGGAAGTCCGAGCGGACCGCGGACTGGGTCTCCTCGAGGTAGGCACGGCGTGACAGGACCACGTTGTTGCGGTTCTTGTCGAGCTCGATGATCTTCGCCTCGATCTCCTGGCCGACGTAGGGCTGCAGGTCGCGGACGCGACGCATCTCGACGAGGGAGGCGGGGAGGAAGCCGCGCAGGCCGATGTCGACGATGAGGCCGCCCTTGACGACCTCGATGACGCGGCCGGTGACGACGCCCTCGTCTTCCTTGATCTGCTCGATCGTGCCCCAGGCGCGCTCGTACTGGGCGCGCTTCTTGGACAGGATCAGACGGCCTTCCTTGTCCTCCTTCTGGAGAACCAGGGCCTCGATCTCGTCTCCGACCTCGACGACCTCACCGGGGTCGACGTCGTGCTTGATGGACAGCTCGCGCGAGGGGATGACGCCCTCGGTCTTGTAGCCGATGTCCAGGAGGACCTCGTCGTGATCGACCTTCACCACAGTGCCTTCGACGATGTCGCCATCGTTGAAGTACTTGATGGTCGCATCGATGGCTGCCATGAGTTCGTCGGCGCCGCCGATGTCGTTGATGGCGATCTGGGGGGTCGTGGTGTCGGTCATGTAGGTAAGGACTCCGTCGGGACAGGAAATGAGTAGGGTCGATGGACGTGCAAGCCCTCCGGAGAGGACCTGTCGGTGCCCGTGCCGTGCTCGACGTGGTGAACACGACGGTGACGGCTCGGCCACAGACCTTCGAAAGCCTAACAGCCCGGACGATGAACCGCGAGGGCAGGACGGTCCGGAACGCGAGTGGCGGATGTGAGTTCCGTCCTGCTCCTCTCCCCGCTTCTCCCGCCGCGCCTCTCGCCGCTGCTTTCGCAGTTGCCGGTCAGGTCCTGATTCCTCAGTGTGCTGCCTCGCGCCAGGTGCGGCCGATGCCGATCCCGACCTCGAGCGGCACCGACAGCTCATACGCCGAGTCCATGCCGTCCTCGACGATCTCCCGGACCCTGTCGAGCTCGCCGGGAGCGACCTCGACCACCAGCTCGTCATGGACCTGGAGCAGCATCCGGGAGGAGAGCTCGGCCTCACGCATCCGGCGCTCGACGGCGAGCATGGCGAGCTTGATGATGTCTGCGGCGCTGCCCTGGATCGGCGAGTTCAGGGCCACGCGCTCGGCGTTCTCGCGACGCTGGCGATTGTCCGAGGTGAGGTCGGGGAGATAGCGGCGGCGTCCGAGGATGGTCTCGGTGTAGCCGGTGGTCCGAGCCGTCTCGACACTCTGCTGGAGGTAATCGCGCACACCGCCGAACCGTTCGAAGTATCCGTCGCGCAGAGCCGTCGCCTCTGCGCGGGAGACCCGCAGCTGGCGGGACAGGCCGAAGGCGGAGAGCCCGTAGGCCAAGCCGTAGCTGACCGCCTTCGTCTTCGAGCGCATCGCCGGATCCACCGCATCGGGACTCACCCCGAACACCCGTGAGGCGACGAAGTTGTGCAGGTCCTCCCCGGAGTTGAACGCCTCGATCAGGCCCTCGTCCTCGGAGAGGTGCGCCATGATGCGCATCTCGATCTGTGAATAGTCCGCGGTCAGCAGGGTCTCGAAGCCGTCCCCGGCGACGAAGACGTCGCGGATCCGCTGCCCTTCGGAGGTGCGCACCGGGATGTTCTGCAGATTCGGCTCGGTGGAGGCGAGACGCCCGGTCGCCGCGGCGGTCTGCTGGAAGGTGGTGTGCACCCGGGAGCTGCTGTCCACCGCCTTGTCCAGGCCCACCAGGTAGCCGGTCAGCTTGCTCATCTCGCGGAAGCGCAGCAGCCAGGAGAGGAAGCGATGCCCTGCGGAGTCCGGATCCAGGGTCTCGGAGAGATCGGTCAGAGATTCAGCATCGGTCGAGTGACCCGAGGAGATCTTCCGCGTGGTGGGCAGGGAGAGCGTCTCGAACAGCACCACCTGCAGCTGCTTGGGAGAGGCGAGGTTGACCTCCTCCCCCACGATCTCGCCGGCTTCGCGCTTGGCCTGGGCGACGAAGCCCTCGAACTCCTGGCGCAAGGTGGCCACCGCCGGGCCGTCGAGAGCGATCCCACGCTCATGCATGGTCTCCAGCACCGCCTGCAGGGGGCGCTCGAGCTCATCGAGGATGCGCAGCGCCCAGGGTTCCTGCGCCAGGTTCTCCCCGAGCACCTCAGCCGCCGGGTGGAGCGCGGCAGCGGCTCCCGCGAGGCGGGCCGCCGCGCGGGCGACGTGCTCGGCGCGGACCTCCGGGGCCTCCTTGGCGAGAGTCGAGGGGGCGGGCTTGCGCGGACGCGGCTCGAAGCTCACGCCTGCGAACTCGGTGCCGAGCGCTTCCGCGTCATAGGTGCGGGCGCCGGGACGCAGCACGAAGGATGCCAGGGAGAGATCGTGCAGCTGTGCCTGGGGACGGTAGCCGCGCTCACCCAGCCACGAGCGGACCGCAGGAGCGTCGGCGACCAGAATCTCCGTGGCGCGATCAAGGGCGGAGGCGAGCAGGGAGGAGGCCTCCGAGTCCAACCGCTCCAGCTGCACAGCGCCGCGCGCATCCGGTGTGGCCAGGCCCAGCAACGCGCCGCCGCGGACGTCTTCGACCACATCGAGGGCGAGGATGTCGCCGCCGGTGTCCAGCAGCTCCTGCAGCCCCGCGACGTCCTCGATCATGAGGACCTCCGAGACCTGCTGCTCCTCCTCTGCCGCTGCGACCGAGACCGACTCTCCGAGCAGCGAGGCGGGCAGGTCACGGCGGATGGTGTCACCGAAGGCGAGGTCGTCGAACACCTCGAGCACGCGGGCGCGGTCCCCGCCTCCGAGGGCGTAGTACGCGGGGTCCTCGGGCAGATCCAGGGTGGTGAAGGCGGCGTTCATCAAGCGGTTCCGCTCGACAGCCTCCAGATGGTCGCGCAGAGACTGGCCGGCCTTGCCCTTGATCTCACCGGCATGGGCGATCACCCCGGGCAGGTCGCCGTACTGGAGGATCCACTTCGCGGCGGTCTTCGGGCCGACGCCCGGGACGCCGGGGAGATTGTCCGCCGCCTCCCCCACCAGCGCCGCGAGATCCGGGTAGCGCTCCGGGGGAATGCCGTACCTCTCCACCACGCCCGCCGGGGTCATCCGACGCATCTCGGTGACGCCCTTGATCGGCTGGAGCAGCGTGACCTTCTCGCCGACCAGCTGGATCGCATCGCGGTCGCTCGTGACGATCAGGGCTTCGTCGCCCGCCGCCTCGGCGCGCGTGGCGAGGGTGGCGATGATGTCGTCCGCCTCATAGTCCTCGTAGGTGAGCCAGCGCACTCCCAATGCGTCCAGGACCTGCTGGATCAGAGCGATCTGACCATGGAAGGCGGCGGGGGTCTCGTCCCGACCGCCCTTGTACTGGTCATAGATGCGGTCGCGGAAAGTGCCGCCGGGCAGATCGAACGCCACCGCCAGGTGCGTCGGCCGCTCGGAGGCGACCACGTTGATGATCATGCGGGTGAACCCGTACACGGCATTGGTGGCCTGGCCTCGGCCGTCGCTGAAGCCCTCCGCCGGCAGGGCGAAGAAGGCGCGGAACGCCATGGCATGCCCGTCGATGAGGAGGATGCGCTGGTCGTCGGTGTCACTCGCATTCATGGGGAGCAGTCTCCCATGTCGTGCCGACACCCGCTCCCCCGCCGGGCTGTGGCACGCTCTTTCCATGACCGACAGCAACCGCCCTGATCACACCGCCGCGCCACCACTCAGCCCAGAGCTGCGGGCGCACTTCGCCCCGCTCCTGCGCGGCACGCTGGTGGAGCGGTGCGGGATGGAGCTGCTGACGCTGGATGCCTCGGGCGGGACGATCAGCATGCCGGTGACGGGCAACCTGCAGCCGGCCGGGCTGCTGCACGGCGGTGCGACGATCGCACTGGCGGAGACCATCGCGTCCTTCTCGGCGATCCTGCGGGCCCGTGAGGTCCACGGCGAGGGGGCGCAGGCGGTGGGGACCTCCGTCTCCGCTCTGCACCATCGCTCGGCGAAGCAGGGCAACGTGATGGGAACCTGCCGGGCCCTCCACCTCGGGCGCCAGGTGGCCAGCTATCTGGTGGAGGTGCACGACGAGCAGGGCACGCTGCTGAGCACGATCACCGTCTCCACCCAGCTGCTCGCACCACGCTGACGCCTCCCACCGATCTGACCGGCCGGCATGCGACGCGTCACGCTCCCGCCCGTCCTACTCGGGCGCCTCGAAGTTCTTCGCTGTGCCGGGCTCCAGCACATTGGCCTCTGACCAAGTGTACTCACGGAGCTCTCCGAGCCGGGCGTCGAACTCAGGCCCCAGCTCGAACTTCCCCATCCTCCCGGAGTACGCGACCGTCGCAGTCTCCTCCGCCTCCAGGCCCGTCCTCATCACCTGCCGGCACATGCCGTAGTCGGTGCAGGCCTCCGAGCCGGTCAAGATCGCCGGGATCGCCCCCGCGAGCGCGGTCCCCTCGACCGAGAGCGCATGCTGAGCTGCCAGGCAGGCCATCGTGAACGCGTCGTATCCCTGCTGCGAATAGGCGTATCCGGTGCGCAGGAAGTCGGCATTGAGGTTGAGCATCATATTCTGGTGCTCCTTCGTGATCTCTGCGCCGGGTTCATAGCTGGTCGCCGAGGTGAGGCATTCGGGCACGAGGTCCTCCGCCACCTGCTCCCGCGAGAAGTCGACCGTCGCCGCCGGCGCGAGGCGCTTGGGGAACTCGACCTTGGGGCGCTGGCCGGGATCTAGGGTCGCCGAGTAGAGCGCCGACAGGAAGGGCGCCGCCTCTGCACCGCCGTTGAAGATCAGCAGAGCAGGCGGAGCGTCCATCACCGCCTTCACCCGGGCCGCGATGTCACCGAAGTTCCCGACCTCGTAGAACTGCTGGGAGACCACGCTCCCGTTGCGTGGGACGAGTTCCTGCTCGAGCTCGTAGAGCAGGCTCCGGCCCTGCAGGGTGTCCTCCGAGAGATAGGCGATCGTCCCCTGCGGCCCGGCCTTCTCCGCCGTGCTGCCCAGCGCGATATCCGCATACTGCAGCGCCATCGTGAGGTCCGAGGGAGAGAGCCGCACCAGCAGGTTCGCCGTCTGCACCTCGGGCTGGCGCAGATCGCGTCCGGAGGTGAACACATCGATCACCGCAATCCCCGCCTCGACCAGGGCCGGCATCGCCGCGATCAGCGACTCCTCATCGATCGAGGTGATCACACAGGTCACACCAGAATCGGCCATGCCCTGGATGACCGGGGTGAGATCCTCCCCCGGCTCCTGCATCACATACCGGTCGGAGAGCTCGACCTCGTACCCGAACAGCCCGTCCCATCGCGCGTTCACGTCGATCCTGGCCATGGTGATCGACACCGCGATCGCTTCCTCGAACTTCGCCATCCGGCCGTAGTTCGCACCGATCTGGCCGATCACCAGAGGCGTCTCGGGCTCCGAGAGGGCTTCAGCGGTAGGCGGGGGCGTGGTCGCACGGCGGCGGCCTCGACGCATCCCGCCTTCGCCGCAGGCCGTCAGCGCGCCGGCACCGAGCATCCCCGCTCCGAGCCCGCGCACCAGCGTACGTCGTGAGATCGCCATAGCCCCGCTGCTCCCCTTCTCGTCCCGGCCCACCCCGGCCCTGGTGACCTCAGTCCTTGCTCTGACCGCCCAGCTGATCGATCACGGCATCCGCCACCTCGCGCATCGTCAGGCGACGATCCATCGAGGTCTTCTGGATCCAGCGGAACGCCTCCGGCTCGGACAGTCCCATGTTGGTCTGCAGCAGGCCCTTGGCGCGGTCCACGCGCTTGCGGGTCTCGAAGCGCTCCCCGAGGTCGGCGATCTCGGACTCCAGCTGCGTGATCTGCTGGAAGCGCGAGATCGCGATCTCGATCGCCGGGAGCAGATCAGCGGGGGTGAAGGGCTTGACGACGTACGCCATCGCGCCGGCGTCCCGTGCGCGCTCGACCAGCTCGGTCTGCGAGAAGGCGGTGAGCATGACGACCGGCGCCAGGTTCTCCTCGCCGATCCGCTCGGCCGCGGTGACGCCGTCCATCTGCGGCATCTTGACATCCATCACCACCACATCGGGGCGCAGCTCGCGGGCCTTCGCCACGGCGCTCTCGCCGTCACCCACGGCTACCAGCACCTCGAATCCGGCCTCGGCGAGGGTCTCGACGATGTCCATGCGGATGAGGCTCTCGTCCTCAGCCACCACGGCAGTGCGACGCGGCGCACCGTCACCGGGCAGAGTCTCGTCCTGGGCGTCGTCGGGAAGTGAAGTCATATCGTCAGTCATGTCGCCCTGTGTCTCGGTGTGGGCCTGGCGTACAGGTGGCGTGCACCCGCGCGTTCGAGGCCGGTGGTCATCAGCGGTATCCTAATCCAGCACTCCCTCGTGGGGGGCCAGCCGGGTTGGCGGAATGGTAGACGCGGCGCACTCAAAATGCGCTGTCCGTGAGGGCGTGCGGGTTCGAGTCCCGCACCCGGCACCAGTTCCAACATCACAATGGCGCCCGACGGCTTTGCAGCCGCGGGCGCCATTGTCGTGATGAGGGTCTCGCTCAGCCCTCCTGACTCGCTGCGCTCCTACCGCTCGCGAGCTCACAGAACGTCGCTCAGCCCTGCTGGATCAGCCCTGCGGGCCGGCGGCGATGTTGCTCGCCTCGATGCGAGCCGACTCGGTGCCGTCGAGGTCACCGATGCGGTGCACGCGCAGGGTGTTGGTCGAGCCGTGGACGCCGGGGGGCGAACCGGCGGCGACGATGACCAGGTCGTTCTTCTGGAGGCCCTTCTGCTCGCGGAGCAGATCGTCGACCTTGCCGACCATTGCGTCGGTGTCGTTCTGCATCGGCACCAGGTGCGACTCGATGCCCCAGGTCAGGGACAGCTGGCGGGCGACCTCGGGGTACGGGGTCAGCGCCAGCAGGGGGATGGTGGGCCGCAGGCGAGAGAGCCGGCGGGCGGTGTCTCCGGACTCGGTGAAGGTCACCAGGTACTGCGCGGAGAGCTGATCGCCGATCTCGGCGGCCGCGCGGGTGATCGCACCGCCGCGGGTGTGCGGAATGGTGCCCAGCGGGAGGATGCGGTCTGCGCCGTTCTCCTCCGTGTTGGTGATGATGCGTGCCATGGTGCGCACGGCCTCGAAGGGGTACTTGCCCACGCTGGTCTCGCCCGAGAGCATGACCGCATCGGCACCGTCGAGGATCGCGTTCGCGCAGTCCGATGCCTCTGCACGCGTGGGACGCGGGCTCTCGATCATCGACTCGAGCACCTGGGTGGCGACGATCACGGGCTTCGCGTTGCGGCGGGCCAGCTCGATGGCGCGCTTCTGCACCAGCGGGACCTGCTCCAGCGGCATCTCGACACCCAGGTCGCCGCGGGCGACCATGATGCCGTCGAAGGCGCCGACGATCGAGCGCAGCGCCCGGACCGCCTGCGGCTTCTCGATCTTCGCGATGACGGGGACGCGGCGGCCCTCTTCCTGCATGATCCGCAGGACGTCATCCATGTCATGCGCGTCACGCACGAAGGACAGCGCGACGAGATCTGCGCCGAGGCGGAGGCCGAAGCGGAGGTCCGCCACGTCCTTCTCGCTCATGGCGGGCACGGACACGGCGACACCGGGCAGATTGATGCCCTTGTTGTTAGACACCGGTCCGGGGACCTCGACGACGGTGACGACCTCGGTCTCGGTCACCTCGGTGACGCGCACCGAGACCTTGCCGTCGTCGATCAGCAGCACGTCGCCGGGGCGGCAGTCGCCCGGCAGGCCCTTGAAGGTGGTCGAAACCCGTTCCCGGGTGCCCTCGATGTCATCGGTGGTGATGGTGAGGCTGTCGCCCACCTCGAGCTTGTGCGGGCCGTCGGTGAACTTTCCGAGCCGGATCTTCGGACCCTGCAGATCGACCAGCACGGCGACGTTCTTGCCGAGGTCCTCCGCGGCACGACGGATGTTCGCGTAGACCTTCGCGTGATCATCGTGCGTTCCGTGGCTGAAGTTCATCCGGGCGACATTCATCCCCGCTTCGATCAGCGTTCGGACCTGCTCGTAGGAATCGGTCGCCGGCCCGAGTGTGCAGACGATCTTGGCTTTCCGCATGTCAACCCATCTGTAGTTCGTATGTAGGGCCGCGACCCTAGTCAGCGGGCCCGCGCGCGTGCGCTGCCCAAGGGCCGCAGCATCGCGTGTCGAACCCTAGTCTTTCATACTGTGACAGGCTTCTCGCCGGGGCGCACGGGCTGTGGCAGGGACGTGACCCCCATCAGGTGCTCATCCACCGCTGCGGCGCATGAGCGACCCTCCGCGATCGCCCACACGATGAGGCTCTGACCGCGTGCGCAGTCCCCCGCGGTGAACACCCCGTCCACACTGGTGGCCCAGTCGGCATCGTGCACGATGTTGCCGCGTGAGGTGATGTCCACTCCCAGCGTGGTGAGCAGCCCCTCCTCACTGGCACCGGTGAAGCCCATGGCGATCAGCACGAGCGTGGCGGGCAGCACCGTCGCGGTGTCCGGGGTGGGCACGCGGGTGCCGTCGACGAAGCGGGTGCGTGCGACCTCGAGCCCGCTGACCGCGCCCTCGGAGTCGACCTCGAAGCCGGTGGTCGAGGCGAGATAGGAGCGGTCGCCGCCCTCCTCGTGCGCGGTGGACACCTCGAACAGGACCGGGTGGATGGGCCAGGGCTGGCGCTCGTCCCGCGCGGACGGCGGCTGGGTGCCGATCGCGAGGGTCGTCACCGAGCGGGCCCCCTGCCGCAGGGCGGTGCCCAGGCAGTCGGCGCCGGTATCGCCGCCGCCGATGATCACGACGTCCTTGCCCTCGGCCGAGAGCGGATCCTCGATCCAGTCCCCCTCCACCAAACGGTTCGCCTGGGTGAGGTATTCCATCGCCGGGTGGATGCCAGTGGCCTCGCGGCCGGGGACGGTGAGCTCGCGCGGGACGCTCGCACCGGTGGCGAGCACCACTGCGTCGAAGCGGGAGCGGAGCTCCTCGACGCTCAAGGCGCCCTCCCCCGTGCCGCCCACGTCGATACCGGTGCGGAAGCGGGTGCCCTCGGCGCGCATCTGCTGAAGGCGTCGGTCCACGAAGCGCTTCTCGAGCTTGAACTCGGGGATGCCGTAGCGCATGAGGCCGCCGAGGCGGTCGTCGCGCTCGAGCACCACCACGGAGTGACCGGCCCGGGTGAGCTGCTGAGCGGCGGCCAGGCCCGCAGGGCCCGAGCCGACGACGGCGACCGAGCGGCCGGTCTGGCGGGTGGGCTCGACCGGATCGAGCCAGCCCTCCTCGAAGGCCCGCTCGACGATCGAGAGCTCGATGTTCTTGATCGTCACCGGTGGCTGGTTGATGCCCAGCACGCAGCTGGACTCGCACGGCGCCGGGCAGGCGCGGCCGGTGAACTCCGGGAAGTTGTTGGTGGCGTGCAGGCGCTCGCTCGCCTCCCGCCAATCCTCCCGGTAGACCAGGTCGTTCCACTCGGGGATCAGGTTGCCCAGCGGGCAGCCCTGGTGGCAGAAGGGGATGCCGCAGTTCATGCAGCGCCCGGCCTGGCGGGAGACGACGTCGAGGGTGCCCTTCTCACGAGCCTCGTACACCTCGCGCCAGTCCATCAGTCGCAACGGCACGGGCCGGCGGGCCGGCAGCTCACGGTCTCGGTAGCGCAGGAATCCGCGGGGATCAGCCATGGGTGGCCTCCAGTATCTCGTTCCAGACATCGTTCGCATCGGGGTCGTTGCCCCGGGCCACCGCATCCTCACGGAGCGCGGTGATGGTGAGGAAGGCGCGCGGCGCGATCTCGGTGAGCCGACCGAACAGCTCCTCCTCGTCCGCGAGCAGCGCGGCCGCCCGGTCGGAGCCGGTGCGCGCGGCGTGATCACGCACCGCCTCAAGCACGAACTCGCGGTGCTCGTCCTTGACGGCGCTGAGCTCGAAGCCGGCGGCGTCGGCCGGATTCAGGCGGCTGGGATCCAGATCCAGCACGAACAGCGTGCCGCCGCTCATCCCGGCGCCGAGGTTGCGTCCCGTCGGGCCCAGCACCAGCACCGCACCGCCGGTCATGTACTCCGCGCCGTGGTCGCCGATGCCCTCGACCACGAGGGTGGCTCCGGAGTTGCGCACCCCGAACCGTTCCCCTGCCGCGCCGGCCAGCAGCAGACGGCCGCTGGTCGCTCCGTAGGCGCAGGTGTTCCCCGCGATCGGTGCGGAGGTCAGCGACGGCGAGGTCCCGGCACCGTGGCCCACAGCGATGATCCCGCCCGAGAGGCCCTTGCCGACGTAGTCGTTGGCGTCCCCGGTCAGATGCATGCTGATGCCTCGCGGCAGGAAGGCGCCGAAGGACTGCCCGCCGGTGCCGTCGAGATCGAGCACGATCGAGTCGTCGGGGAGCCCGTCGCCGCCGGTGCGGCGCGTGACCTCATGACCGAGCAGGGTGCCGGCGCTGCGCTGCACGTTGCGGAGCGTGTCGCGGAGGCAGATCGAGCGCTCGATCCCCTCGATCACGGCGTCGGCCTGCGCGATCCAGGAATGGTCGGGAGCACGGTCCAGGTGATGGTCCTGGCCACGTCGACGACGGGGGAAGTCCCCCTCGTGGATGGTCGGCGCGGCGAGGATCGCCGCGAGGTCCAGTCCCTCCCGCTTGGCGGCGCCGAGCGCGGTGCCGGCATGCCCACCCTCGGCCAGGGCAAGCAGGTCGCTGCGACCGATCGCCTCGTCGAGGGAGCGCAGTCCCAGGGCCGCCAGGTGCTCGCGCACCTGCTCGGCGATGAAGCGGAAGAAGGTCACCACATGCTCCGCCTTCCCAGTGAAGCGTGCGCGCAGCTCCGGGTTCTGGGTGGCGACGCCCACGGGGCAGGTGTCCAGGTGGCAGACGCGCATCATGACGCAGCCGGAGACGACCAGCGGGGCCGAGGCGAAGCCGTACTCCTCTGCGCCCAGCAATGCGGCGATCACGACGTCACGGCCGGTCTTCAGCTGGCCGTCGACCTGCACCGTGATCCGGTCCCGCAGGCCGTTCAGCAGCAGAGTCTGCTGCGTCTCGGCGAGGCCCAGCTCCCACGGGGTGCCCGCGTGCTTGAGCGAGTTCAGCGGACTCGCGCCGGTGCCGCCGTCATGGCCGGAGATCAGCACGACATCCGCATGCGCCTTGGAGACGCCCGACGCGACCGTGCCCACGCCGAAGCGGGAGACCAGCTTGACGTGAACGCGCGCAGCCGGGTTCGCGGACTTCGCGTCGTGGATCAGCTGGGCCAGGTCCTCGATCGAGTAGATGTCGTGGTGCGGCGGCGGGGAGATCAGCCCGATGCCGGGCGTGGAGTGCCGGGTGCGGGCGATCCACGGGTACACCTTCTCCGGCGGCAGCTGCCCGCCCTCACCGGGCTTGGCGCCCTGGGCGATCTTGATCTGGATGTCCTTGGCGAAGGTGAGGTACTCGCTGGTGACGCCGAAGCGGCCCGAAGCGATCTGCTTGATCGCGCTGCGGCGCTCCGGGTCGCGCAGGCGCTCGGGGTCCTCGCCGCCCTCGCCGCTGTTGGACATGCCGCCGAGCTGATTCATCGCGATCGCGAGCGTCTCGTGAGCCTCCTGGGAGATCGAGCCGTAGCTCATCGCGCCGGTCATGAAGCGACGGGTGATCGCGTCGACCCCCTCCACCTCCGTCAGCGGCACCGGCTCCAGGGCCCCGGTGCGCAGGCGCAGCAGGCCGCGGATGGTCATCAACCGCTCGTGCTGGTCGTCGACCTCGTCGGTGTAGCGGCGGAACTCCTCGTACTGACGGGTGCGCGTGGAGTGCTGGAGACGGAAGACCGCCTCGGGGGTGAACAGGTGCGGCTCGCCCTCGCGACGCCACTGGTACTCGCCGCCCACGGGGAGGCTGCGGTGCGCGGGGCGCTGGCCGTCCACCGGGTAGGCGAGTGCGTGGCGGGCCGCGTTCTCCTGAGCGATCACGTCGAGCGTGATGCCGCCGATCCGGCTGATGGTGCCGGAGAACCACTCCTCCACAAGGTCGTGGGCGAGACCGACAGCCTCGAAGATCTGCGCGCCGCGGTACGAGGCGACCGTCGCGATGCCCATCTTGGACATGATCTTCAGGACGCCCTTGCCGAGGGCCTTGTTGAGGTTCGCGACCGCCTTCTCGGGGGTCACGTCGCTGATCACGCCGCGCTCGACGAGCTCCTCGACGCTCTCCATCGCGAGATAGGGGTTGATCGCGCTCGCGCCGTAGCCGATCAGCAGCGCGGCATGGTGGACCTCGCGCACATCGCCCGCCTCGACCAGCAGCGCCGCAGAGGTGCGCCGCCCGGTGCGCACCAGGTGGTGCTGGACCGCGCTGGTGAGCAGGAGGGACGGGATCGGGGCGAGGACCTGGTTCGCATCGCGGTCCGAGAGCACCAGGAAGGTGGCGCCCTCGTCGATCGCGCGGCCCGCCTCCTCACAGATCTCGTGCAGGCGCAGCTCGAGCGCCGCGGTGCCGCCTCCCACGGGGTACAGGCCGCGCAGGCGCACGGTGTGGAAGTCGGCGGTGTCCGGGTTCGCGTCGATCGCGATGATCTTCGCGAGCTCGTCGTTGTCGAGGATCGGGAAGTCGAGGGACAGCTGGCGGGCATGCTGCGGGGTCGCGTCCAGCAGGTTGCGTGAGCGACCGAGCGTCACGCCCAGAGAGGTCACGATCTCCTCGCGCAGGGAGTCCAGGGGCGGGTTCGTCACCTGCGCGAACATCTGGGTGAAGTAGTCGAACAGGAGACGCGGACGCTCCGAGAGCACGGCGATGGGGGTGTCCGTGCCCATCGCACCGAGCGGCTCGGCGCCCATAGACGCCATCGGCGCGAGCAGGATGCGCAGCTCCTCCTCGGTGTAGCCGAAGGTCTGCTGGCGGCGCACCACGGAAGCGCGGGAGTGGGTGATGTGCTCGCGCTCGGGAAGCTCGGAGAGGGAGACCTTCTGCTCGCGCACCCAGGTGCGGTACGGGTGCTCGGTGGCGACCTCGCGGGTGATCTCCTCGCTGGGCACGATCTCGCCGCGCTCGAGATCGAGCAGGAAGATCTCCCCCGGCGCGACGCGGCCGGTGCGCACCACGCCGCTGCGCGGCAGGTCCACCAGACCCGTCTCCGAGCCGAGCACCACCAGGTCGTCCTCCATCACCCAGTAGCGCAGGGGACGCAGCCCGTTGCGGTCCAGACGCGCGCCCACCCGGGTGCCGTCGGTGAAGACGGCCGCGGCCGGGCCGTCCCATGGCTCCTGGAGCGCGGCATGGAACTCGTAGAAGGCTCGCAGGTCCGGGTCCATCGACTCGTCGTTCTCCCACGGCTCGGGGATGAGCATCATGAGGGAGTGCACGAGGGAGCGGCCGCTGAGGTGGAGCAGCTCGAGCGCCTCGTCGAGGCTCGCCGAGTCCGAGGCTCCAGGGGTGTTCACCGGCAGCAGGCGGGCGAAGTCCTCGCCGAAGGCACCGGTGACCATCGACCCCTCGGCCGCACGGAGCCGGTTGCGGTTGCCGATCACGGTGTTGATCTCGCCGTTGTGCGCGAGGGTGCGGAACGGCTGGGCGAGCGGCCAGGCCGGGAAGGTGTTCGTGGAGAACCTCGAGTGCACGACGGCGATCCGGGTGGCCAGGCGGGGATCGCGCAGGTCCGGGTAGAACTCGTCGAGCTGGAAGGGCGTGAGCATGCCCTTGTAGACCATCACTCGCGTGGAGAGGGAGGGGAAGTACCCGGCGGTGGCGTGCTCGACCCGGCGCCGCACCGCGAAGGCGGCCCGCTCGAGGTCCAGCCCGTTGCGCGCCTCGGCCGCATCGGCGAGGAAGACCTGGACCATGTCCGGCCGCACGGCCTCCGCCGAGGGGCCGACGAGCCCGTCGGTGGTGGGGACCTCGCGGATGCCCAGGAGCTGCAGCCCCTCCTCCGCGGAGATCCGCTCGACGGCGCCGAGGACCTCGGCCCGGCCCGCGGCGTCGCGCGGCACGAAGGCGGTGCCCGCGGCGTAGGAGCCCGCGGGCGGCAGGTCGAGCCCGCTGACCTCGCGCAGGAAGGCGTCCGGCAGCTGGAGGATGATGCCGGTGCCGTCGCCGGTGTTCTCCTCGGCGCCGACTGCGCCGCGGTGGTCGAGGTTGCGCAGCGCCGTGAGGGCGTGCTCGACGATGTGGTGTCCGGGCTCGCGGAGGGTGGCGATCATCGCCACGCCGCACGAGTCGACCTCGGAGTCGGGGTGGTAGAGGCCCTGCGGGCCGGGGAAGGACGAGAAACGGGAGGTGAGCGGGAGCATGACGCAGAGAGCCCTTCGGAGTGGGCGGCCAGTGACGGGTTCGTCGGATTCGACGAGCACCCGGTGCCGGGGCTCGCCACCCGTCCTGGCGATCTGCGTCGCTCGGGGGTGCGGTGCCTACGGTCCGGGTGAGGGATCCGTGGCTGGGGACGGAGGCGTGCCGGACTTCTCCGTCTCGTCCTCGTCAGGGCCGTTGCCCGCCGTCTGCGCGGGCAGCTCGAAGGAACCGTCCGCGGCGACGACCTCTCCCCCACGCTGCTGCTTGCGATGGGTGAGCAGGAGGAACATGGCGACGCCCACCAGCGCCATCACGATCGCGACCACGGTGTGGATGCGCAGCGGGCCGATCATCAGCACCGGCTCGGAGCGGATCGCGTCGATCCAGGCGCGACCGGTGGAGTAGATCGCGACGTAGGCCCAGAAGATCCTGCCGCCGGCCCACTGGTAGCGGCGGCTGAGCAGCAGCAGCACGGCCAGGCCGGCGAGGAGCCACAGCTGCTCATACAGGAAGGTGGGGTGGTAGGTGCCGGGCACGCAGCCGCCGATGGTCTGTCCGTTGGTCACGCAGGTGACGTCCCAGGCCCACCAGGCGTTCAGCGGCGGGCCGTAGAGCTCCTGGTTGAACCAGTTCCCGGTGCGTCCCAGCGCCTGGGCGATCATCAGGGTGGGGGCGACGGTGTCGGCCAGGGCGGTGAAGGAGACGCCCTTCACCTTCGCCATGATCCACACTGCCAGCGCACCACCGGCGACTCCGCCGTAGATGGCGAGTCCGCCCTGCCAGATGTAGAGCACCGCGAGCGGGTCGCCGTCGGGTCCGAAGAAGGGCGCCGGCGAGGTGAGCACGTGCCAGATGCGGGAGCCGATGATGCCGGCGATCACCGCGACGAAGATGATGTCGAACAGCGTGTCGCCGTCTCCGCCGCGCTTCTCCCAGCGCTTGGTCGCCCACCACATCGCCACCGCGATCCCGGAGAGGATGCACAGGGCGTAGAAGTGGATCGTCAGCGGGCCGAGGGAGAGCGCAGAGATCGGAGAGCTGGGGATCATCGCGGCATCTCCTGTTCTCGGCTCATCGGGCTATCGGGGCTTCAGGTCATTCGCTGGCGGTCACGCGCGGGCGCGTTCGACGCCGGCGCGGAGGTCATCGGCCACGGCCGCGAGCGCGGTGCGGGCTGCGGCGTCGTCGTCCTGGTTCTCGAGCAGGGCACGGACGAACGCGGACCCGACGATAACTCCATCAGCGTACGCGCCGACCTGGGAGGCCTGTTCACCGTTCGAGACGCCGAGTCCCACGCAGACGTTCTTCGCGCCGGCCGCGCGAGTGCGCTCGACCAGGCCCTCCGTCGCTGCGGAGACGCTCGCGCGGGTTCCGGTCACGCCCATGGTGCTCGCTGCGTACACGAAGCCCCGGGTGTGCGAGACCACATGCTCGAGCCGATCACGGGGCGAGCTGGGCGCGACCAGGAACACCCGGTCCACGCCGTGCTTCTCGCTCGCGGCGATCCAGTCCGCGCCTTCATCGGGGATCAGATCCGGGGTGATCACGCCGGCGCCGCCGGCTGCGGCGAGATCGCGGGCGAAGGCGTCGGGCCCGTAGGCGAGGATCGGGTTCCAGTAGCTCATCACGAGGATCGCGGCGCCGCGGCCGGAGAGCGCCTCGACGGCCTGGAGCACGTGGCGGGTGCGGGTCCCGCCCTCGAGTGCGGCGGCGGCGGCCTCCTGGATGACCGCTCCGTCCATGACCGGATCGGAATAGGGCAGTCCCAGCTCGATCATGTCGGCGCCGTGGTCGATGAGGATCCGCGCGGCCTCGATCGAGCGCTCCAGATCCGGGAAGCCGACGGGGAGGTAGGCGATCAGCGCGGCCCGGTTCTCGGCGCGGGCGCGGTCCAGGACCTCGTCTGCGCGCAGGCGGTGGTTCTCAGCGGTGGTCATCGGGACTCCTCTGCCGGGTCGGTGGTCTCACGGGCCGCAGCGCGCAGCGCGGACAGATCGGCGCGGGCGGGCTCGTCCCCGACCAGGCCGAACCAGCGCGAGGCGGTGTCCACGTCCTTGTCCCCGCGGCCGGAGAGGCTCACCAGGATGACGGCGTCCTCGCCGAGCTCACGGCCCAGCACCAGCGCACCGGCCAGGGCGTGGGCGGACTCGATCGCGGGCATGATGCCCTCGGTCATGGACAGCAGGGCGAAGGCCTCCATGGCGGGGCCGTCGTCGATCGCGCGGTACTCGGCGCGGCCGATGTCCGCCAGCCAGGCGTGCTCGGGGCCGACGCTGGGATAGTCCAGGCCAGCGGAGACCGAGTGGGAGGGGATCGTCTGGCCGTCCTCGTCCTGCATCACGAAGCTGCGGGCTCCGTGGAGCACGCCGGGGGTGCCGCCGGTGATGGTCGCGGAGTGGCGACCGGTGGAGATCCCGTCGCCGCCGGCCTCGCAGCCGATCAGGCGCACCAGCGGGTCGGTGTCGTCGAGGAAGGCGTGGAAGATCCCCATCGCGTTGGAGCCGCCGCCCACGCAGGCGACCACCGCGTCGGGCAGGCGGCCCACCCGCTCGAGGGTCTGCGCCCGGGCCTCCTCGCCGATGATGCGGTGGAAGTCGCGCACCATGGCCGGGAAAGGGTGCGGGCCGGCGACGGTGCCCAGCAGGTAGTGGGTGGTCTCGACGTTCGCGACCCAGTCGCGGAATGCCTCGTTGATCGCGTCCTTGAGGGTGCGTGAACCCTGCTCGACAGCGATCACCTCCGCACCCAGCAGGCGCATCCGTGCGACGTTGAGCGCCTGGCGCTCGGTGTCCTCGCCGCCCATGTAGATGGTGCAGTCGAGGCCGAACAGCGCTGCTGCGGTGGCCGTTGCGACCCCGTGCTGGCCGGCACCGGTCTCGGCGATCACCCGCGTCTTGCCCATGCGCTTGGTCAGCAGCGCCTGCCCGAGGACGTTGTTGATCTTGTGGCTGCCGGTGTGGTTGAGGTCCTCGCGCTTGAGCAGGATGCGGGCACCGCCGGCGAGCTGGGAGAAGCGCGGCGCCTCGGAGAGCAGGGAGGGCCGCCCGGTGTATTCGGCGGCGAGGTGCTGCAGCTCGGCGATGAACTCGGGGTCGATGATCGCCTTCTCGTACATCTCGGTGAGCTCATCGAGGGCGGGCACCAGCGCCTCGGGCAGGAAGCGGCCACCGAAATCACCGAAGTAGGGACCCGCCTCGGAGCGCAGCTCGGAGAGCGGGCGCGTGAGGTCGGTGACGACTCGTTCGGAGAGGGAACGTTCGTGGTCGGGGCTGCTCATGCCTGAGCTCCTTCCGTGAGGGGGCGGCCGCGACGGGCCACCTGGCGGTACGACGTCACTGCAGCGGCCGGGTCTCCCGAGGTGACGAGCGCTTCGCCGACCAGCACCGCGTCGGCGCCGGCGGCGGCGTAGGCCTCGACGTCCGCCACCGAGAGGACGGCGGACTCACCGATCGCGAGCGGCCCCGCCGGGATGCGGCGCAGCAGGTCCGCGGCCCGCCCGAGGTCGACGCTGAGGTCCTTGAGGTTGCGGGCGTTGACTCCGATGATGTCCGCTCCGAGCGCGAGTGCACGGTCCAGCTCCTGGTCGGTGTGGACCTCCACCAGCGCCTGCATGCCGAGCTCCATGATGAGCTCGTACAGCTCGCGCAGCTGGGCGTCGTCGAGGGCGGCCACGATCAGCAGCACCAGGTCGGCACCGTGGGCACGGGCCTCGAACACCTGGTACGGCTCGACCACGAAGTCTTTGCGCAGCACGGGCACCTCGACCCGGGCACGGACCGCATCGAGATCGGCGAGGGTTCCGCGGAAGCGGCGCTGTTCGGTGAGCACACTGATCGCGGAGGCGCCTGCGCGGGCATAGACGGCGGCGAGCTCGGCCGGCTCCGGGATCTCGGCGAGAGCTCCCTTGGAGGGGCTGGCACGCTTGACCTCGGCGATCAGGCCCATAGTGGTGCCATCACCGCGCAGGCTCGCCCGGGCATCCAGAGCCGGACCGGCAGCCCTGGCCAGGCGCTGGATCTCGACATCGGGCACGGCGGCGCGACGCGGCGCGAGGTCCTCGCGCACGCCGTCGATGATCTCATCGAGGACGGTTCCGGTGGTGGTCACGCATGCCTCCTGCAGCAGGTCGGAGCGGTACGGCACGCTGTGCCGCGGGTTCCGCAAGGGTGGCCGGCGGGCGGGGTCAGCCGCCGACGAAGGAGATCGGGGCGAGGAACCAGAAAGCTGGCAGGTTCCTCAGCACCGCGAACAGGACTGCGATGCCGACCAGACCCAGCAGCACCGGCTTCGAGGGCATCAGGTCGGTGCGCAGTCCTCGGGCACGACGCACCGCCCAGGTCAGGAGCCCGGCCGCGACCAGAGGGATCGCAATGGTCACCAGCGCATTGCTCCGCAACGCGAGCAACAGATCACCGGCGAGCAGGGAGTGCACGGCACGGATCGCTCCGCAGCCGGGGCACTCCAGCCCCGTGAGGTGATTCAGGATGCACAGCGGGATGTGGGTGCGGAACGGGTCGAAGACCAGCTGCACCCCGGCCGCGACGGCCACGCCGCCGATGCCGATCGCGAGCGGCAGGAGAGCCCGACGAGGGCTGCGGGCGGGAGCGTGGAGCACGGCGCCGCCGTGCCCACTCCTCGCCGCGTCGATCACCTGGCGTCGGCCTCGGCGGGCACATTGCCCCGTGCGTTGGTGCCGCCATCGGCGGGCACATGTCCCCGCGCGTTCGCGCCGCCATCGGCGGTGACCTCGGCGGAGAGCTGGCTGTAGCCGCGGGGCTGGCCGAGCCCGGCCAGGGAGAGCACAACACCGACCACGATGGCCAGCACGATGATGCCGGCGCCGATCCAGATCAGAATCGTCATGTCCGACAGGATCATGCCGGCCGCGATGGGGATCGAACCGAGGACGATGCCGAGGTTCATGGTCCAGCCCGCAACGGTCTTGCCCTCGTTGTGATGAGGGGGCGGCGGCACAGCGTAGGTCTTCGGCATGATCCTTCTCCAGTCAGGGTCCCGGTCGGGGCCATTGTGCCACGTCATCCGCCGTCCGAGGCGCCCGGTCCGCGGCGTGGCGCGAGGCCCCGTCGCATCCGGTGAGGAGGATCACCCGGCAGTGCCGGGCCGCCCCTGAACGGGAGGTTCGGGACGGTCCTCGCCCTCGCCCTCACCGCGAGCGGTGTCCTCGCTGTCCACCTCACCGCTGCTGAGGCTCGGGTCCTCACCGCGGGTGAGCGCGTCCCACGCTGCGGCAGGGTCCTCGGCGGGATCACCGCGACGCACAGGCGCCGCCAGTGCCGCGCTGCGATAACGGCTGCCGGTCGGCCAGGACCGGCCGACCACGAGTACGAGCACGCCGATCACGGCGACGGCGAGAGCCGGGATCAGGGTCAGCAGCGGCCAGGAGGTCGCCTCTGCCTGCACCGCGGCTCCCAGCACCCCGGTCGCGGAAGCCACTGCGGAGCCCGCGGCGTCCTGCGGGGCCTGCGCCGCAGAGAAGGCGGCGAAGGCCGCTCCCACGCCGGTCACGATCAGCACCGGTCCGGTGAGGAACCGCAGCCAGGCCGACGAGAGCGAGGTGGCGAGGGAGGCCGCGATCGCCGCCAGGGAGAGCGCGAGCACTGCCGGAGCCGCCTCCGACCCCAGCACCTCGACCTGCTGGGCGGTGCCGGTCAGATCGGGTGCGGTGGCGTGGATCCAGGTGGTGCGGGTCGCCCCGGCCAGCAGCGCGGAGGCTGCGGTCGCGGCGAGCACGGTGGCGCGGCGACCGAGGCGGGCAGGGTGCCGGGCCGGGGGCTGCTCGCTCATGCCGGGCGGAGGGTCTCGGCCGAGGCCGCGGCCCGCAGCGCGGCGGCGGCCTTGGACTGGGTCTCGCGGTGCTCCATGGTCGCGTCGGAATCTGCGACCACTCCCCCACCGGCCTGGACGTGAGCGGTGCCGTCCTTGATCACCGCGGTCCGGATCGCGATCGCCATGTCCATGTCACCGGCGAAGTCGATGTAACCGACGGTGCCTCCGTAGACGCCGCGTCGCACGGGCTCCAGGCGGTCGATGATCCGCATCGCCGAGGGCTTCGGCGCACCGGAGAGGGTCCCGGCCGGGAAGGTCGCGCGCAGCGCGTCATAGGCCAGTGCACCCTCGCGCAGATGGCCGGTGACGGTGGAGACGATGTGCTGGATGTGGGAGAAGCGCTGGATGTGCATGAAGTCGCGCACCACCACGGTGCCCGGGGCGCAGAACTTCTGCAGATCATTGCGGGCGAGGTCGACCAGCATCAGGTGCTCGGAGCGTTCCTTCGGGTCGGCGAGCAGTTCGCTGCCCAGGCGCTCGTCCTCCTCCGGCGTCGCGCCGCGCGGACGCGAGCCCGCGATCGGGTGGGTGGTGGCGGTGGTCCCGCGCACCGTCACCAAGGATTCGGGGCTGGCTCCGACCACGTCGATCGGCTCGCCCTCGGCGTCGACGGTCCGCAGCAGGTACATGTACGGGCTGGGGTTCATCCGCCGCAGCACGCGGTACACGTCCAGCGGGTCGGCGGAGACCGGCAGCGAGAACCGCTGCGAGGGCACCACCTGGAAGATCTCGCCGTCGATGATGTCCTGGACGGCCTCGTGGACGGCCCGCTCGTACTCGAGCTGGGAGGTGCGGGCCTTGGGCTCGAGCTCGCGCAACGCGTCATAGACGATCGGCCCGGTGCTCACCGGGGTGCGCAGCCGTTCGCGCATCCTCTCGAGCCTCGCGAGCGCGTCGTCGTAGGCGGCGTCGACCCCGTCGGCCGTGGCGTTGAGGTTCAGGGCGTTGGCGACCAGCACCACGGTCGAGTCATGGGCGTCATGGACCACCACGTCCTGGGCGAGCAACATCGAGAGGTCCGGCAACCCGATCTCGTCCGGTGGGGAGGCGTCCAGCTTCTCCCAGTGCCGCACGGCGTCGTAGGCGATGAAGCCGACCAGCCCACCCGAGAATGGCGGCAGATGCGGCTGCCGGGCGGCGTGGAAGGCGCTGGTGACCGCACGCAGCGCCTCCACCGGGCTGCCCGCGGTGGGGACCCCGGCCGGGACGTCGCCGCGCCAGTGCGCCTCGCCGTCGCGCTCGGTGAGGACGGCGCGCGCCCTGGTGCCGATGATCGAGTACCGCGATGCCTCTCCCTCGCCTGCCGATTCGAGCAGGAAAGTGCCACGGGTGTCGCCATCGGCGGTGAGCCGACGGTAGAGCGAGACCGGGGTGTCCTCATCGGCCAGCAGGCGGACGCTGAGCGGCACTACCCGCTGCCGGGCGGCGAGCTCACGGAAGGTCGCCCGGTCCGGGGTGATCACGCCGAGCGCGTCCCCCTCCCGGCCGCCGACCTGCTCCGGATAGGCAGCCGCGCGGACGGGCTCGGCGGGCTCGGCAGTACCGTCGGTGCCCGGGCCGGTCAGGGGAAGGTCAGTCATGCCTGCGCTCCGTGGGGTCGAGGACGACGGCATCGAGATCGCCGCCGTCGAAGCAGGTGTCGGTCCCGCGATGGCAGGCCGCGCCGACCTGGTCCACCCGGATCAGCAGGGTATCGGCGTCGCAGTCCAGCGCGACGGAGCGGACCCACTGGACGTGACCGCTGGTGTCGCCCTTGCGCCAGTACTCCCCGCGGGAACGGGACCAGTAGGTGACGCGGCCGGTGCTGAGGGTGCGGTGCAGCGCCTCGTCATCCATCCAGCCCACCATCAGCACCCGCTGGTCGGTGGCGTCCTGCACCACAGCGGTCAGCAGGCCGTCGACGTCCCGCTTGAGGCGGGAGGCGAGGGCGGGGTCGAGACCCGAGACGGGCAGGGAACCGTCAGCGGAGGCGCGATCAAGGGTGCTCACAGTGCGCGCTCCAGCTCCTCGGCACGGTCGGCACGTTCCCAGGTGAACTCCGGCAGCTCACGGCCGAAGTGGCCGTGCACCGAGGTCAGCGAGTAGATCGGACGCAGCAGGTCCAGAGCGTCGATCAGGGCGGCGGGGCGCAGATCGAAGACCTTCCGCACCGCAGCGGCGATCTGGTGCGAGGGAGCGTGGCCGGTGCCGAAGGTCTCGACGTACAGACCCACCGGCTCGGCGACCCCGATCGCGTAGGCGACCTGCACCTCGCAGCGGTCCGCGAGACCGGCGGCGACGATGTTCTTCGCGATCCAGCGCATGGCGTAGGCGCCGGAGCGGTCGACCTTCGAGGGGTCCTTGCCGGAGAACGCGCCCCCGCCGTGACGGGCCATCCCGCCGTAGGTGTCCACGATGATCTTTCGACCGGTCAGTCCCGCATCGCCCTTGGGCCCGCCGAGCACGAAGCGGCCGGAGGGGTTGATGTGGGTGGTGACATCCGTGGTGTCCAGGCCCAGCGCTTCGAGGTCCTCGAGCACCGGGGCGATGACAACCTTGGAGATCGCCGGTGCCAGCTGGGTGAGCAGGTCGACCTCCTCGCTGTGCTGGGTGGAGACCACGATCGCCTCGACACTGCGGGCCACGCCGTCCTCGTCGTAGCCGATCGAGACCTGGGTCTTCCCGTCGGGGCGGAGGTAGGGCAGCACCCCGTCGCGGCGAGCGGTCGAGAGGTTGCGGGTCAGGCGGTGCGCGGCGTGGATCGGCAGCGGCATCAGCTCCGGGGTGTCCCGGCAGGCGTAGCCGAACATCAGTCCCTGGTCTCCGGCGCCGAGCCGCGCGAAGGCCTCTGCCGTGGAATCACCGCGAGCTTCGAGCGAGTTGTCGACACCCTGGGCGATGTCCGGGGACTGCGCGCCGATCGAGACCTGCACACCGCAGGAATCGGCGTCGAAGCCCTTCTCGGAGGAGTCGTAGCCGATCTCCCGGATCACATTGCGCACGATCGTCGAGACGTCGCTGTATCCGGAGGTGCGGACCTCCCCGGCGACGTGGACGAGCCCGGTGGTGACCAGCGTCTCCACCGCGACGCGCGCATCGCGGTCCTGGGCCAGCAGATCGTCGAGGATCGCGTCGGAGATCTGGTCGCAGATCTTGTCTGGGTGCCCTTCGGTGACCGATTCGGACGTGAAGGTGCGCAGCTTGCTGGAGGTCATGAGGATCAGGGTACTTCCGGGAGGGCGGTGACGAGTTCGTCGAGCACCGCGTGGGCGACGGCGGTCTTGCTGCCCTCGGCACAGGCAACTTCCTGACCGTCGCGGTCGAGAATGCGCACGGAGTTGTCGGGCGCGCCGAACACTCCGGTGCTGATGTCGTTGAAGACCAGCAGGTCCGCGCCCTTGCGTCGCGCTTTGGCGCGCGCCAGGTCGAGAGCCGTGGAGCCGTCGCCGCCAGTCTCGGCCGCGAAGCCGACGATCGCGGGCCGCTGGGAGTCTGCGCGGTCGAGCACACTGTGACGCAGGATGTCCTCGGTGCGGCGCAGGGCGATGGCCGGCACGGACTCGTCATCGCCGTCGTCCTTCTTGATCTTCGCGTCCGCGCGCGCGGCAGCGGTGAAATCGGCCACTGCTGCGGCCATCACCAGCGCATCCACCTCACCTCGATGCGCCGCGACGACGCTCGCGAGCTCGGCGGCGCTGCCCACATCGAAACGTTCGGCACCGGGCGGGGTGTCGAGGTCGACGTTGGCGGCGACCAGGCGCACCCGGGCGCCGCGGACGAGGGCCGCATGCGCGAGGGCCCAGCCCTGCTTGCCCGAGGAGTGGTTAGCGAGGAAGCGCACCGGGTCGAGATCCTCGCGGGTGCCGCCGGCGGTGATCAGCAGCTCGCGGCCGCTGAGGTCCCTTCGCACGGCTCCGTGCTGGTCGCGCGGGGCCGTGATCGCCGCTCTCGCGGCCTCGAGGATCGCCGCCGGCTCCGGGAGCCGGCCGGGCCCGGAATCCGGGCCGGTGAGGCGGCCGACGGCGGGCTCGATCACGGTGACGCCGCGTGCGCGCAGCACTGCCACGTTCTCGCGGGTCGAGGGGTGCTCCCACATCTCGGTGTGCATCGCGGGCGCGACCACCACGGGCGCACGCGTCACCAGCAATGAGGCGGTCAGCAGGTCATCGGCACGACCCATCCGCATCCGTGCGAGCAGATCTGCGGTGGCAGGGGCGATCACCACCAGGTCGGCCTCCTGGCCGAAGCGCACGTGCGCGACCTCGTCGACGTCCTCGAAGACCGAGGTGAGCACCGGATGGTGGCTGAGCGCCTCCCAGGTCGCCGCCCCGACGAATTCGAGGGAGGCGGGAGTGGGGAGGACGCGGACGTCCGCCCCTTCACCGACAAGACCGCGCACCAGGTGCGCGGTCTTGTATGCGGCGATGCCGCCGCCGACTCCGATCAGGACGCGGGCCCCGGCGAGGGGGCGCGACAGGATGCTCATCGGTTCAACCCGGCGATGGCCGAGTCAGAGCGTGAAGCCGGAGGGCGGGACCTCAGGAGCGTCGTCGCCGAGCATCAGCGGGGCCGGAGCATTCGGATCCGGCTCGTTCTGCGCGGCGTACTCCTCCTCGTCGATCTCGCGGACGGTCAGCAGGCCCTCATCGATCTCACGCAGTGCGATCGAGAGCGACTTCTCCTGGTTGTCGACATCCACCAGCGGACCGACGAACTCGAGCAGCCCTTCGGAGAGCTGCGAGTAGTACGCGTTGATCTGGCGAGCGCGCTGGGAGGCGTAGAGCACCAGGGCGTACTTGGAATCGACAGTCTCGAGGAGACGGTCGATCGGGGGGTTCGTGATGCCTTCGGGCTGAGCGACTGTTCCGGCCACGGATGTCCCTTCATGAGTTTCGGCGTGCGACGCTTCAGGATACGCCCTTGTGAGCTCGGGGGCGAGGGCGAGAGCGTGCGGGGTCAGGTGAGGTCGCGCACGCCGAGCAGCCCGGCGAGCTCATCGGCGGCGCGGTCCACGGTGTCGTTGACGATGGTGACGTCGAACTCGCCCTCTGCGGCGAGCTCGATCTTCGCCGTCTGCAGGCGGCGCTCGCGCTCCTCGGAGTCCTCGGTGCCACGCCCGACGAGTCGGTCCACCAGGGTGTCCCAGTCCGGCGGGGCCAGGAACACGAAGCGTGCCTCGGGCATCGACTCGCGGATCTGGCGGGCGCCGGCAAGATCGATCTCGAGCAGGACCGGGCGCCCTTCGGACACCTTCTGCTCGACAGGGCCCCGCGGGGTGCCGTACTTGTTGCGACCGTGCACCACGGCCCACTCGAGCATCTGCCCCTGTTCGATCAGCGAGGAGAAGTCCTCCTCGCTCACGAAGCGGTAGTGCACGCCGTCGACCTCACCGGGGCGCGGGGCGCGGGTGGTGGCGGAGACGGACAACCAGATCTGCGGGTATCGCGCGCGGATCGCTGCGGAGACGGTGCCCTTGCCGACGGCCGTGGGCCCGGCGAGCACAGTCACCGGGGCCGACGCCTTCACGGCGCCGGCCCCGGTGGTGGAGTGGTCGATCACTCGGAGAAGTGTGCGACGAGCTTCTCAGCCTGATGGGAGCCGAGGCCGCGGATCTTGCGGGATGGGGAGATGCCGATCTCCTCCATGATCTGCTGGGCCTTGACCTTGCCGACACCCGGGAGGGCCTCCAGCAGGGCGGAGACGCGCAGACGACCGACGACCTCGTTGGTCTCGGCCTCCTTGAGGACCTTCTTGATCTCCTCGCCGCGGTGTCCGGCGCTGTCCTTGAGCCGGGCCTTGATGGCGGCGCGCTCGCGACGAGCCTCGGCTGCCTTCTTCAGGGCGTCGGCCCGCTGCTCAGGGGTGAGGGGAGGGAGAGCCACAGTTCTTACCTCTTGTTCTCTTGCTGGTGACGGGGAGATCCGGGAGGACCTCGATGTGGGAAGAGCGTAACCCCATATTCGTGGTCGAGCGCACTTTTGACAGGCTTCGTCGCTGGTCCGGTGCAGATCGGTCACTCCCGAGGGGGTCCGAGCGGGGGTCGTGACCCCCACCCGGACGGTTCCTCAGGAGGCGTCGGCAGGACCGGCGTACTCGAAGCGCAGCTGTTCGGCCCGTCGGCTCAGGGCGTCCGGGTCAGGGCCTGCCGCCAAGAGTCCTCGCGAGAGTGAGACCAGGACGTGACCTGCACTTTCGCCGAATACCTCACCCATCTGGGCGGGACCGGCGCCCTGTGCCCCGAAGCCCGGTGCGAGCAGCGGGACCGAGGGTGCGACGCGATCCAGGCCGAGCCGGCGATAGCTGTCGCCGACGGTCGCGCCCACGACCAGGCCGATGCTCGACCACTCCCCCGGCGCCGCAGCTCCGAGCGCCTCGGCGTGTCGCGCGATCTCCTGCGCCACCGGCGTGTCTGCAGAGGTGAGGGCGTGCTGGACCTGGGGACCATCCGGGTTCGAGGTCAGCGCCAGCACGAAGAGGCCCTTGCCGTGCTGGGTCGCGAGCTGCGCCGCCGGGTCGAGGGACCCGGTGCCCAGGAAGGGGCTGACGGTGATCGAGTCGGCCTCGAGCGGGGCACCCGGGAGCAGGTGGGCGTCCGCATAGGCGGCCATGGTCGAGCCGATGTCTCCGCGCTTGACGTCCAGGATGCTGAGCACCCCGGCTTCTCGCGCGGCCTGCAGCAGCTCCTCGAGCACTGCGACCCCGGCGGAGCCATGGCGCTCGAAGAAGGCGGACTGGGGCTTGATCGCGGCGACCCTGCCGGTCACCGCGGTCAGCACGATCCGGGAGAACTCCCGCAGGCCCTCCGGTGTGTCCGGCAGCCCCCACGCCTCCAGCAGCGAGGCGTGGGGGTCGATGCCGGCGACCAGCCGGCCGTGCTCCGCGACGGACTGCTGCAGCCGGGAGCCGAAGCTCCTCCCCTGCAGCGTCATGCGCCGACCTGGGCGGCACGCACCGCGTTCAGCCGTGCGGTGTGGTCCTGCAGGCTCGTCACCTCGAAGGGCTCGACCGGTCGTGCCTCGATCGCCTGCACCGCGGCCTGGAACTCCTGGAGGGTGGTGATCATCGGCACGTCCATGCTGGTCGCGGCGGCGCGGATGGCGTAGCCGTCCACCCGGGCGTTGGAGCCGGAAGGTGTGTTCATCACCAGGTCCACCGTGCCGTCTTCGATGAGCTCGATGACGCTCGCCTCGTCGCCGGCCTCGGAGGCCTTGCGCAGCACCCGGCAGGGGATGCCGTAGCGGCGCAGCACCCTTCCGGTGCCCGCGGTGGTGAGGATCTCGAATCCGAGCGCCGCCAGGCGCGCCACCGGGAGTGCGAGCGACCGCTTGTCCCGGTCCGCGACAGAGACGAAGGCGGTGCCGGAGGTGGGCAGGCCCTGACCGGAGATCGCGAGCTGAGACTTCGCGAAGGCGAGGGGGAAGGTCGAGTCCAGCCCCATCACCTCACCGGTGGATCGCATCTCCGGCCCGAGCACGGAGTCCACCGCCTTGCCTTCACGGGTGCGGAAGCGCTTGAACGGGAGCACCGCCTCCTTCACCGCGATGGGAGAGTCGTCGGGCAGGTCCATGCCGTCGCCCTCGAGCGGGAGCACTCCCCCGAGGCGCAGGTCCGCGATCGAGGTGCCGGCCATCAGCAGCGCCGCGGCCTGCGCGAGCGGCACCCCGGTGGCCTTCGCGACGAAGGGCACCGTGCGGGAGGCGCGCGGGTTGGCCTCGAGCACATAGAGCACCCCGTGGGAGAGGGCGAACTGGATGTTGAGCAGTCCGCGCACGCCCACGCCCTCGGCGATCGCGAGCGTGGAGGTGCGGATGCGGTCCATGACCGCATCGCTGAGGGTGATCGGCGGGAGGGTGCAGGCCGAGTCGCCGGAGTGGATGCCGGCCTCCTCGATGTGCTCCATCACGCCGCCGATGTAGAGGTCGGTGCCGTCGTAGAGGGCGTCGACGTCGATCTCGATCGCGGTGTCCAGGAAGCTGTCGATGAGGATCGGGGCCTCGGCCCGGCCGCCGTCGGGCAGGTTGCGGGCCACGTAGTCCACGAGCCCCGCCTCGTCGAACACGATCTCCATGCCGCGCCCGCCGAGCACGTAGCTCGGGCGCACCAGCACCGGATAGCCGACCTTCGCGGCGACCTCGGTCGCATCGCTGAGCCCCCAGGCGGTCCCATAGGGCGGAGCCGGCAGATTCGCCTCGGCGAGCACCGCTCCGAAGTGACCGCGGTCCTCGGCGTTGTCGATGGCCGACGGGCTGGTGCCGATAATGGGCAGTCCCTCGGCCTCGAGGCGGCGGGCGAGCGAGAGCGGGGTCTGGCCGCCGAGCTGCACGATGACCCCGGCGACGGGGCCGGCAGCCTTCTCCGCCTCGTACACCTCGACGACGTCCTCGAAGGTGAGCGGCTCGAAGTAGAGGCGGTCGGCGATGTCGTAGTCGGTCGAGACCGTCTCGGGGTTGCAGTTGATCATGACCGTCTCGTAGCCGCCGCCGGGCAGCTCCGGGTTGCCCAGCGCCATCGCAGCGTGCACGCAGGAGTAGTCGAACTCGATGCCCTGACCGATGCGGTTGGGGCCCGAGCCGAGGATCAGCACCGCGGGACGTTCGCGCGGTTCGACCTCAGTCTCCTGGTCATAGGTGGAGTAGTGGTACGGGGTGGCGGAGGCGAACTCCGCGGCGCAGGTGTCGACCGTCTTGTAGACGGGGTTGATGCCCAGCGCCTCACGGACGCCCTTGACCACGTCACCGCTGCGCCCGGTGAGCGCACCGATCTGATCGTCCGAGAGCCCGTGGCGCTTCGCCAGGGACAGCAGCTGCGCGTCCAGCACCTCCGCGCCGCGGATCTCCGCGGCGATCTCTGCGACCAGCTGCATCTGATCGAGGAACCAGCGATCGATCGCGGTGGCCTCCACCAGCCGGTCGAGCGTCTCGGCCGGATCGAGGATCCCCTCGGCCGCGGACCACAGGATCCGAGCGATGTCGACCAGCCGCTCCGCCGTGGGGGTGCGCGAGGCCTCCAGCAGCTCGGTGACCTCCGCGGGTGACGGCGGGGTCCCCAGGTACGAGAGGGAAGCGCCCTTGACGTCGATCGAGCGCTGCGCCTTGCCGAGCGCCTCGGTGAAGTTGCGGCCCATGGCCATCGCCTCGCCGACGCTCTTCATGGTCGTGGTCAGCGTCGGATCCGCCGCCGGGAACTTCTCGAAGGCGAAGCGGGGCACCTTGACGACCACGTAGTCCAGCGCGGGTTCGAAGCTCGCCGGGGTGGTGCCGGTGATGTCGTTGCGGATCTCGTCGAGCGTGTAGCCGATCGCGACGCGGGCTGCGATCTTCGCGATCGGGAAGCCGGTGGCCTTCGAGGCCAGTGCCGAGGAGCGCGAGACGCGCGGGTTCATCTCGATGACCACCACGCGGCCGGTCTCGGGATGGGTCGCGAACTGGACGTTGCAGCCGCCGGTGTCGACCCCCACCTCGCGGATGATCGCGATGCCGAGGTCCCGCAGGATCTGCATCTCGACGTCGGTGAGGGTGAGGGCGGGGGCGACGGTCACCGAGTCGCCGGTGTGCACGCCGACCGGGTCGACGTTCTCGATCGAGCAGATCACGACGCAGTTGTCGGCGCTGTCGCGCATCAGCTCGAGCTCGAACTCCTTCCAGCCCAGGATCGACTCCTCGAGCAGCACCTCGGAGGTCGGCGAGTAGTGCAGGCCGTCCCCGCCGATGCGGCGGAGGTCCTTCTCGTCATAGGCCATGCCGGAGCCGAGCCCGCCCATGGTGAAGCTGGGGCGCACCACCATCGGGTAGCCGAGCTCCTCGGCGCCGGCCAGCAGATCCTCCACGGAGTGGCAGATCTTCGAGCGGGCGGATTCGCCACCGACTCGCTCGACGACCTCCTTGAACAGCTGGCGGTCCTCCGCCTTGTTGATCGCGTCGAGGCTCGCGCCGATCATCTCGACCCCGAACTCCTCCAGGGTCCCGTTCTCCGCGAGTGCGATGGCGGCGTTGAGCGCGGTCTGGCCACCGAGGGTGGGCAGCAGCGCGTCGGGCCGCTCCTTCTCGATGATCGTCCGGATGATCTCCGGGTCGATCGGCTCGATGTAGGTGGCGTCGGCGATCTCCGGGTCGGTCATGATCGTGGCCGGGTTGGAGTTGACGAGGATGACCCGCAGGCCCTCCTCGCGCAGCACCCGGCAGGCCTGGGTGCCGGAGTAGTCGAACTCCGCGGCCTGGCCGATCACGATCGGGCCGGAGCCGATGACCAGGACGGACGAGATATCGGTGCGACGGGGCATCAGGACTCCTTGGATGCAGAGCCGGCGCGGTGCGCGACGGCGAGCTCTGCCAGACGATCGAAGAGGGGCGAGGCGTCGTGCGGGCCGCCGGCCGCCTCGGGGTGGTACTGGACCGAGAACGCGGGCCGGTCGAGGCAGCGAAGGCCCTCGACCACCTGGTCGTTGAGGCCGACATGGGAGACCACCACGCGTCCGTAGCGGCCGCCGTCGTGGGGGGCGATGTGCTCACCCTCGATCGGGAGGTCGACGGCGAAGCCGTGGTTGTGGGCGGTGATCGCCACCTCGCCGGTCTCGCGGTCCTGCACGGGCTGGTTGATGCCGCGGTGGCCGAACTTCAGCTTGTAGGTGTCGAAGCCGAGGGCCCTGCCGAGCAGCTGGTTGCCGAAGCAGATGCCGAAGAAGGGCAGGCCGGCGTCGAGGACGCCGCGCAGCAGCTCGATCGGTGCGGTCGCCGCCGCGGGGTCCCCCGGGCCGTTGGAGAAGAACACGGCATCCGGGGCCAGCGCCACCAGGTCCTCAAGCGAGGTCGAGGCGGGCAGGAGGTGCACCCGCAGCCCGCGCAGGAGCATGCTGCGCGGGGCGGCGCTCTTGATGCCGAGGTCGAGGGCGGCGACGGTCGCGACCACCTCGCCCTCGGGCTCGAGGGTCACGGGCTGGGCGATGGTCACCTCCTCGATGAAGCTCGCGCCGGTCATCGCGGGCTGGTCACGGACCTGGGAGAGCAGCTCCTGCTCGGAGCTCGCCAGGGCGTCCCCGGAGAAGATCCCGCCGCGCAGGGAGCCATGCTCGCGCAGCCGGCGGGTGAGCATACGGGTGTCGATGTCGCTGATGCCCACGATGTCGCTGCTGATCAGCAGCTCATCCAGGGTCTGCTCGGCGCGATAGGAGGAGGCGATGCGGCTGGCGTCGCGCACGGCGTAGCCGCGCACCCACACCTTCCGTGACTCCATGTCCTGGGCGTTGGCCCCGGTGTTCCCGATATGAGGGGCGGTCTGCACGACGATCTGTCCGGCGTAGGAGGGGTCCGAGAGGGTCTCCTGGTAGCCGGTCATACCGGTGGTGAAGACGACCTCGCCGAGGCGGGAGCCTCGCGCTCCGTAGGCGGAGCCTCGCAGGATGGTGCCGTCCTCGAGGATCAGCAGCGCCTTCTCCGTGCGCAGGCGGTGGCTGGGGGCCCTGGTGGGGGCGAGGGATTCTGGGGACGCGGGGGAGGTCATGCGTTCTCCTTCCGGGAGAGCAGGAGGTCGTGGTCGGAACGTCGCGCGAGGCGGAGTCCGGTGTCGAGGAGCTGGTCGCCGAGGCGCCAGCGGATGATCAGGAGGCCGTCGCCACCGATGAACTTCCCGGCCATGCCGGGGCCCGAGGTGAGCTCGGTGACGACCGTGCCGGGGATGGTGAAGCTGCTGGTGCCCTCACGCTCCAGTCGCCAGGAGCCCTGGTCGCCGAGGGTGACCATGGCGTTGGCCCGCTGCCCGAGACCATGGGCGACGATCCGCTCGAGCGGCTGCTCGGCGAGCACGGTGTCGACGTAGACGGCAGCGACCGGACCGTGGGCCACGGCCTCCCCGAGCTGTTCGAGGGTGGCGTCCTCCGGGACGGGAAGATGCTGCTGGGACCGTCCGCGTCGGTGCCAGCCCCAGGCCATCGCGGCCAGGATCAGCACGAACAGCGCCGCGAGCAGCAGGACGGGGATGAGCTGGTCGCTCATCGTTCGACCACCTCGCCGTCGCGCACGGTCGGGCGGCCGGCGAGCACGGTGAGCCGGTTCAGGCCGGGCAGCTCGAGGCCGGCGAAGGGCGAGTTGCGGCTCAGCGAGGCGTGCTGGGCCGGGTCCGCGACGCGCACCGGCCGCGGATCCCAGACCAGGACGTGGGCCGGGGCGCCGGGCTTAAGGGCCTGTCCCTGTTCCTCGTCGCGTCCGATCTGCGCCGGCTTCTCGGACATCACCCGGGCCACATCCCGCCAGCTGAGGCGACCTTCGTCGACCATCGTCAGCTGGACCAGCGCGAGTGCCGTCTCCAGGCCGGTCATCCCCATCGCCGCCTGATCCCACTCGCGGTCCTTGGCGTCGCGCGGGTGCGGGGCGTGATCGGTGGCGACGATGTCGATCGTGCCGTCGGCCAGGCCCTCGCGCACTGCCTCTACGTCCTCGGCGGTGCGCAGCGGCGGGTTGACCTTGAACACCGCGTCGAACTGCCGCACGTTCTCGTCGGTCAGCAGCAGGTGGTGCGGGGTGACCTCGGCGGTCACCTCGATGCCGCGCTGCTTGGCCCAGCGGATGATGTCGACGCTGCCGGCGGTGGACAGGTGGCAGACATGCAGCCGAGAGCCGACGTGCTGCGCCAGCAGCACGTCGCGCGCGATGATCGATTCCTCGGCGACAGCGGGCCAACCGGCCAGCCCCAGCTCGGCGGAGACGGCTCCCTCGTGCATCTGGGCGCCCTCGGTGAGGCGGGGGTCCTGGGCGTGCTGGGCGATGACGCCGTCGAACGACTTCACGTACTCCAGGGCGCGGCGCATCAGCACGGGATCGTGCACGCATTTGCCGTCGTCGCTGAACACCCGGACCTTCGCGCGGGAGTTCGCCATCGCGTCGAGCTCTGCGAGCCGCTCGCCCGCCAGACCCACGGTCACCGCTCCGACCGGGCGCACGGAGCACCAGCCGGCGCTGTCGCCGCGCCGGGCGACCTGCTCCACGACGCCGGCGGTGTCGGCGACCGGGGTGGTGTTGGCCATGGCGTGCACGGCGGTGAAGCCGCCGCGGGCTGCGGCGCGGGTGCCGGATTCGACGGTCTCGGCCTCCTCACCGCCGGGCTCGCGCAGGTGCGTGTGGAGGTCGACCAGCCCGGGCAGCACAATGCAGCCGTCGGCGTCGATGACCTCGGTGCCCTCGGGTGCCTCGAGGTCGGCGCCGATCGCCTCGATGCTTCCGGCGACCAGGAGCACGTCCTGGACGTCCTCGCCGTACGGGCGGCCGCCCCGGATCAGGAGCGGGGCGGGCAGGCCCTTGCCTCCGGCGTCGATGGTGCTGGGGTTCTCAGTGGTCACGGGGAGCCTCCCGGGCGTCGGTGGCGAGCAGGTGGAAGAGGACGGCCATCCGGACGAAGACGCCGGAGGCGACCTGTTCGACGATGACGCTGCGCGGGGAATCCGCCACCGCCCCGGCGATCTCGAGCCCCCGGTTCATCGGTCCGGGGTGCAGCACGATGGTGTGGTCGGGCAGGGCCGCTGCCCGGGCGGTGGACAGTCCGTAGCGGCGGGAGTACTCCCCCACCGTCGGGAAGAAGCCGCCGCCGACCATGCGCTCGCTCTGCACCCGCAGCATCATCACGGCATCCGGCCCGGTCGCGAGCGCCTGGTCGAGGTCGTAGCTGATCTCGCAGGGCCAGGCGGAGGCGCCGACCGGCACCAGGGCGGGCGGGGCGACCAGCGTCACCCGCGCGCCGAGCAGGGTCAGCAGCAGCACGTTGGACCGCGCCACGCGCGAGTGGATGATGTCGCCGACGATGACCACGTGCGTCCCGGCGAGGTCCGCGGTGGGATCCCCCGGCCGCAGGTGCCTGCGCATCGTGAAGGCATCGAGCATCGCCTGGGTGGGATGCTCGTGCGCGCCGTCTCCGGCGTTGATGATCGGCTGCTCGATCCAGCCGGCGTGGGCGAGCAGGTGCGCGGCGCCGGAGGAACCGGAGCGCACCACCACCGCATCGGCGCCCATGGCCTGCAGGGTCAGCGCGGTGTCCTTCAGCGACTCGCCCTTGGAGATGCTGGATCCCTTGGCCGAGAAGTTGATGACATCCGCCGAGAGCCGCTTGGCGGCGGCCTCGAAGCTGATCCGGGTGCGGGTCGAGTCCTCGAAGAAGAGGTTCACCACGGTCGTGCCCACCAGGGTGGGCAGCTTGCGGATCGAACGGGACTGGGTCTGTGCCATGTGCTCTGCGGTGGCGAGCACTGCGAGCGCCTCATCCCGGGAGAGATCGGCGATGGAGATGAAGTGCTTCATGCCTGCACCTCCTCGGACCGGGCGCCGACCGGGCGCACGATGTCGACGGCATCGACCCCGTCGGTCTCGGCGAGCTGGACGTGCACCCGTTCGTTGCGCGCGGTGGGGAGGTTCTTGCCGACGTGATCCGCACGGATCGGCAGCTCCCGATGACCGCGGTCGACCAGCACCGCGAGTCGTACCGCGGCGGGCCGCCCGATCGCCCCGAGGGCGTCGAGGGCCGCGCGGATCGTGCGCCCGGAGTACAGGACGTCATCGACCAGGACCACGATGCGCCCGTCGATGCCGGAGCGCGGGATCCGGGTCGGGCTCGGAGCACGCGTGGGATTGTTCCGCAGGTCGTCGCGGTACATGGTGATGTCCAGCGCGCCGTACAGCTCGGTGAGGTCCTCGCCGTCGGGGCGGCCCTCTGCGCGCGCTATCTGCTCCGCGAGGCGCCGGGCCAGCGGCACTCCCCGATGGGGAATGCCGAGCAGGACCAGGTCATCGGCGCCGTGACCGCTCTCGAGGATCTCGTGGGCGATGCGCGTGAGCGCCCGCCGGATCTCTTCGGGGCCGAGCACGCGCGAGCTGTCCGCGGCGGGCACCGGATCGTTCGTCGCAGGCCGGCGGCCCGCGTGGGGATCGTCATTCATCGTTCGTCTCCCTTCGACGCCTCTCAGGACGTGTCGTTAAAGGGTCTGTCGCTCATGGGAGCGGTGCCGAGTCTAGAGGGCGGGCAGCGGGCGAAGCCCGGGTGACCGCCCCTCGGACTGACGGCGGGGATGGCGGCGGCGACCCGGGCGGGTCGCGCCGCCGTCAGCTCAGGAGAGCAGGCCGCGCACTTCGACCAGCCGCTGGAGGAGCCCGTTGACGAATCGCGGTGAGTCGTCGGTGGAGAGCACCTCGGCGATCTTCGTGTACTCGCCGATGATCGCTCCCCGGCCGGACTCGTCCTCGCCGTAGAGCAGCTCCGCACTGCCCAGACGCAGGATCGCGCGGTCCACCGCGGGCATCCGGTGCAGGGGCCAGTCCCGGGAGTGGGTGGCGAGGTCCTCGTCGATGTCCACCGCATTCGGGGCATAGAGCTCGACGAGCTCACGGGAGCGCTGCGGCAGCGGGGTCTGCGCCGCCGTACGGCGCAGCCGCTCCTCCAGCACACCGAGCACCTCGCGCTGCTTGGCATCGGCCTCGAAGAGCACGTCGATCGCCCGGATCCGGTCACGCGAACGGCTGTGGAGCCGGTCGGACGGAGCGGGGATCGTGCGCTCGAAGGTGACCTCCGCGCCTTCCCGGGTGGGGTGGGGCAGCCCGGGGACCCGGCGCATCGCCGGGACCCCGGAGTCCTCCTGTGGGGAGTCTGAGGTCACTTGACGCGCTCGAGGTAGTCGCCGCTGCGGGTGTCGACCTTGACCTTGTCGCCCTCGTTGAGGAACAGCGGGACCTGGATCTCGCGTCCGGTCACGAGCGTGGCGGGCTTGGTGCCACCGCTGGAGCGGTCGCCCTGCAGGCCGGGCTCGGTGAACTTGATCTCGAGGACCACGGAGGCCGGCAGCTCGACGAACAGCGCCGCACCCTCGTGGAAGGCGATCACCACGTCCTGCTCCTCGATCAGGAAGTCCTTGGCCTCGCCGACGGTCTCCGCGGTGAGGCTGGTCTGCTCCCAGCTGCTGGTGTCCATGAACACGAACATGTCGCCGTCGAGGTAGGAGAACTGCATGTCGCGGCGATCGACCGTGGCGGTCTCGACCTTGAGGCCTGCGTTGAAGGTCTTGTCCACGCCCTTGCCGGACATGACGTTCTTCAGCTTGGTGCGCACGAAGGCCGGGCCCTTGCCGGGCTTGACGTGCTGGAACTCGACCACGCTCCACAGCTGCTGGTCCAGCACCAGGACCATCCCGTTCTTCAGATCGTTCGTCGTCGCCATGAGTCTCCTCGGTAGTCGTCTGGGCGTGCCCAGGATAGCGCGCAGGCACGGCTGCGCCGGGGTCGGAAGGGCACTCAGCGAGCCGACGTGAGGTCGATCATGCTCAGCAGCCTCACGGCCAGCGGATGCGCGGCGCTCTCCTCGCGCCAACCGCTGGTCTTCACGGCCCGCGAGACCGTCTGCTGGGTGACCCCGAGGCGCTGGGCCAGCTGCGCCTGGGTGGCGCCGGGATCCTCGCGCAGCTCGCCGACGGTCTCCCGCTGGCGGCGATTGCGGGTGCGGATCATCCAGACCACCAGGCGCAGCACGGCCTCGGCGTCCGCGGCGGTGTCGCGGTGACGGTCATCAGCCGCGCGCACAGCCACGGGGACCTGCGAGGTCGTGACTGCCGCCTGCAGCGCCGCAGTCGCGGCCACGACTGCGGGTCCGGAGATCTCGCGCACGGAGCCGGGCAGCGGGCGGGTCACGGCGCCGATGCCCAGGCCTGCCGCGAGCGGGCCGATCTCCGCCGCGCGCAGGAGCACCTCGAGCGCGACCTCGGCCCGCCCGGCGAGGACCAGGGCGTCGGGGCCCATGGTGCGCTCGGGCGGCAGCGACACGTCGAGCCCGTCCAGGGCGGCGAGCAGGGCGGGGATCGGATCACCCTCGTCGCGGCCGTGGCCGCGACGGCCGGAGAGGGACAGGACGAACACGGCGACTCCTCGAGGACTGACGTCAGGAACGATGGATATCAGGTGTTCGTGACGATACAGCGATTTATCGCTGACTCACGGCATGCGGGTGCCGTCCCTCGTGTCGCTTTCCGTGCCGTGCCCTGCTCAGGCCAGCTCGATGAGCTCCTGGTACTCCGCGTTCCACAGGTCCTCGACCGCGTCGGGCATCATCAGCACCCGCTCGGGGTTCAGTGCCGCTACGGCGCCGGGATCGTGCGAGACCAGCACCACGGCGCCCTCGAAGGCCGCGAGCGCTCCGAGGATCTCCTCACGGCTGGCGGGGTCGAGGTTGTTCGTCGGCTCGTCCAGCAGCAGCACGTTCGCGCTGGAGACCACGAGGGTCGCGAGCGCGAGACGGGTCTTCTCGCCGCCGGAGAGCACCCGGGTCGGCTTGTGGACATCCTCCCCGGTGAAGAGGAAGGAGCCGAGGATCTTGCGGGCCTCGACCTCGGGCAGCTCATAGGCGGCAGTCATCATGTTCTGGAGCACCGTGCGGTCCAGATCGAGGGTCTCGTGCTCCTGTGCGTAGTAGCCGATCCGCAGGCCATGGCCGGGGAGCAGCCCGCCGGTGTCCGGCTCATCGACTCCGGCGAGGATCCGCAGCAGAGTGGTCTTGCCGGCGCCGTTGAGCCCGATGATGACGACCTTCGAGCCGCGATCGATCGCGAGATCCACGCTGGTGAAGATCTCGAGGCTGCCGTAGGACTTCGAGAGGTCCTCCGCCATCAGCGGTGTCTTGCCGCAGGGGGCGGGCTTGGGGAAGCGCAGCGAGGCGACGCGGTCCTGCTGGCGCTCCCCCTCGAGCCCGTCGAGCATCCGCTCGGCGCGCTTGAGCATGTTCTGCGCGGCGACCGCCTTGGTGGCCTTCGCACGCATCTTCTCGGCCTGGGCGGTGAGCTGGGTGGCCTTCTTCTCGGCGTTCGTCCACTCGCGCTTGCGACGCTTCTCGTCATCCTCGCGCTGGCGCTGGTACAGCTTCCAGCCCATGTTGTACATGTCGATCGAGGCGCGATTGGCATCGAGGTAGAAGACCTTGTTCACGACGTGCTCGACCAGCTCCACGTCGTGGCTGATGATGATCAGCCCGCCGCGGTAGCCCATCAGGTACTCCCGCAGCCAGACGATCGAGTCGTGATCGAGGTGGTTGGTCGGCTCGTCCAGGATCATGGTGGTGGCCTGGGAGAACAGGATCCGGGCGAGCTCTACGCGGCGCCGCTGGCCACCCGAGAGGGTGCCCAGCTCCTGCTCGAGCAGCCGGTTGGGCAGCCCCAGGTTCGCGGACATCCGCTTGGCCTCGGCCTCGGCCGCGTAGCCGCCCGCCGCATCGAGCTCGGCCTCGATCCGCGGGTAGCGGTTCATGGCCTTCTCGCGGCGAGCCTCGGTGAGGCTCATGTCCCCCATCTCCTCCTCGGCGCGGCGGAGCTTCTTGAAGATCCCGTCGAGCCCGCGGGCGGAGAGGATGCGGGACAGCACCGGTTCGGTGTCCTCCCCGCTGTGGGTGTCCTGAGGCAGGTAGCCGAGCTCGCCGGTGACCTCGACACTGCCCTCGGACGGGTCCAGCGTTCCCGAGAGCACCTTGGTCAGAGTCGTCTTGCCGGCGCCGTTGCGGCCCACCAGCCCCACCCTGTCGCCAGCGGTGATCTGGAAGGAGACGTCGCTCATGAGCAGCCGGGCGCCGACGCGGATGGCGAGGTCGTGCACGGTGATCACTGGATGATGCTCCTGTTCGAGGGTGCGGCGGCTCGGTGCGCAGCGGACGGACGCTCCTGCGCGGAGCGACGGACGGGCCCGCGCGAAGCCTGGACCACTCTAGGGCCGCCGCCTCTCCCAGAGCACGAGAATTGCGCCGACGGTGCCGCGTTCCACAGCTCAGCTCCCCCAGGCGCCGAGTTGGTGAGATGCTGGCCCGAGCGGTCACGATCGAGACCGAAGAACGCAGCAGAGAGGCGCGCCATGCGGATCGGGGTACCCCGGGAGATCAAGAACAATGAGAATCGTGTGGGTCTGGGCGCTGCCGGCGTCCATGAGCTCGTGGACCGTGGCCACGAAGTCGTGGTCGAGACGGGCGCCGGCATCGGTTCGCGAGTGACCGACGAGGACTATCGTGCCGCCGGAGCCACGATCCTCGACTCGGCCGCGGAGGTCTGGGCGCAGGCCGAGATGATCATCAAGGTGAAGGAGCCGCTCCCCGAGGAGCACGACTACCTGAGGAAGGGGCAGATCCTCTTCACCTACCTCCACCTCGCCGCGGATCAGAAGCTCACCGAGGCGCTCCTGTCCTCGGGGGCCACGGCGATCGCGTACGAGACGGTGCAGCTCCCCGACCGCTCACTGCCGCTGCTCGCGCCGATGAGCGCGATCGCGGGTCGTCTCGCCACGCAGGTCGGCGCCTACCACCTGATGGCGCCGCTCGGCGGCGCCGGGGTGCTGATGGGCGGAGTCCCCGGGACGAGCGAGGCGAACGTGCTGGTCATCGGCGGCGGTGTGGTCGGTGAGCAGGCCGCGATGATGGCCAACGGCCTGCATGCGAATGTCACCGTGATGGATCTGAACGTCTCCCGCCTCGGGCAGATCGCGACCATGCACCATGGCGACATCCGCACCCGCTATTCGACGGCCCTGGACCTGACCGAGGAGATCAGGCGGGCGGACGTCGTGGTCGGCTCGGTGCTGATCCCGGGCAAGCGTGCGCCCAAGCTGGTGACCGATGAGATGGTCTCCACGATGAAGCCGGGCTCGGTGCTCGTGGATGTCGCGATCGACCAGGGCGGGTGCTTCGAGCACTCCCGTCCCACCACGCACGACGATCCCACCTTCCGCGTCCACGACACCGTCTACTACTGCGTGGCGAACATGCCGGGCTCGGTGCCGGTGACCGCCACCGCGGCGCTGAACAATGCCACGCTGCCGTACATCCTGAAGATCGCCGGGGCCGGCTGGCGCGACGCGATGCGCTCCGACGATGCGCTCGCCAAGGGCCTGCACACCCACGAGGGCATGCTCGCCCATGCGGGCACCGGCGAGGCCCACGGTCTCGAGGTCACCTCAGCGGAGCAGATCATCGCCTGAGACTGGCCGGGGTTCAACGAGAAATGTCCCCGGACGACGGATGCGAATCATCGCATCGGTCCTCCGGGGACATTTCTGCTGCCGGCCGAGCGCACAGCCGAGTACACGGCGGCGCGGGACGGCGCTGGCGTGCTGAGCCTCAGCTCAGAGGTTGAAGCCGATCGCGCGCAGCTGCTCGCGGCCGTCCTCGGTGATCTTCTCCATGCCCCACGGCGGCATCCACACCCAGTTGATGCGGTGCGTCTCGGTGATGGGGTCCAGCGCCGCGAAGGTCTGCTCCTCGAGCACGTCCGTCAGCGGGCAGGCGGCGGAGGTCAGGGTCATGTCCACGACGGCATTGCCGTCCTCGACGGTGACGCCGTAGACGAGGCCGAGATCGACGACGTTGATCCCGAGCTCGGGATCGATCACGTCCTTCATCGCCTCGATGACGTCGGCGGAGCTCACCGTCGCGTCAGGGGTCTTCTGTTCGGTCATCGCATCCTCCCGAGGGGATAGGGAGCGCAGGTGCTGCTCCCGAAAGGGGTGGGGCCGGTCCGGCCCGGGACTTCCTCCCGAGCCGGACCGACGAATGGCGTCAGGCGCCGACGAGGAAGCGGTCGTAGCCCTCGGCCTCGAGGCGCTCGGCCAGCTCCGGGCCGCCCTGCTCGGCGATCCGGCCGTTCACGAAGACGTGGACGAAGTCCGGCTTCACGTACTGCAGGATGCGGGTGTAGTGGGTGATCAGCATGATGCCCACCTCGGAGTTCTCCTTGACGCGGTTGACGCCCTCGGAGACCACACGCAGCGCGTCGACGTCGAGACCGGAGTCGGTCTCGTCGAGGATCGCGATGCTGGGCTTGAGCAGCTGCATCTGGAGGATCTCGTGGCGCTTCTTCTCGCCGCCGGAGAACCCTTCGTTGACGTTGCGCTCGGCGAAGACGGGATCCATCTTCAGATCCGCCATCGCGCCCTTCATGTCCTTGACCCAGGTGCGCAGCGCGGGGGCCTCGCCATCGATCGCGGTCTTGGCCGTGCGCAGGAAGTTCGAGACGGTGACGCCGGGGACCTCGACCGGGTACTGCATCGCGAGGAAGAGACCCGCACGGGCGCGCTCGTCGACGCTCATCTCGAGCACGTTCTCACCGTCGAGGAGGACCTCGCCCTCGGTGATCTGGTACTTGGGGTGACCGGCGACGGCATACGCGAGGGTCGACTTGCCGGAGCCGTTGGGGCCCATGATGGCATGGGTCTCGCCGGCCTTGATGGTGAGGTCGACGCCCTTGAGGATCTCCTTGGTGCCCTCAGGAGTATCGACGGTGGCGTGGAGGTTCTTGATCTCGAGGATCGACATAGGTGGTTCTCCTTGACCAGGGATGCTGGTGGGTTCGTGAAGTCGGAAGGGCGCCGTGGAGAGGCGCCCGGAGTGATCAGGTGCCGGGGGCGACGGTCGGATCCACCAGGATCTCGCCGCTGCTCTCGTCGATCCGCACGGGAAAGACCCGCACGGGAAGGACCGCAGGAAGCTGCAGGGGACGACCTGTGACCAGGTCGAACTGGCTGCCGTGCTTCCAGCATTCGATGGTGCAGCCCTCGACGTCGCCATCGCTCAGCGCGATCTCGTCGTGCGAGCAGATGTCCTCGAGGGCGTGGACGCCCCCGTCCTCGGCGCGCACCAGGGCGATCTCGATGCCGTCGACGACGACATCGATCGCCTCGCCGGGGGCGAGGTCTGCCAGGGCGGCGACGGGGACGAAGGCGTCCGACATCAGTTCATGCTCCGTGCGAGTTCGCCCTCGATCGAGGCCGAGAGCCGCTCACGGATCTCGGGGACGTCGATCTGCTGGATGATCTCGGCGAAGAAGCCGCGCACCACGAGCCGACGCGCCTCGATCTCGTCGATTCCGCGAGAACGCAGGTAGAACAGCTGCTCGTCGTCGAAACGACCCGTCGCAGCGGCGTGGCCCGCGCCTTCGATCTCACCGGTCTCGATCTCGAGGTTCGGCACCGAGTCGGCGCGTGCCCCCTCGGTGAGCAGCAGATTGCGGTTGAGCTCGTAGGTGTTGGTGCCCTCGGCCTCCTTGCGGATCAGCACATCACCGACCCACACCGAGCGGGCGTTCTTGCCCTGCAGCGCGCCCTTGTAGGCCACGTTGGAGGTGCAGCGCGGGGCGCTGTGGTCGATGAACAGGCGGTTCTCGAAGAACTGCCCCTCATCGGAGAAGTACAGGCCGAGCTTCTCGATCTCGCCACCGGTTGCCGCATACTCGCCGATCGCGTTGAAGCGCACCGCGCTGCCACCCAGGGTGACGGCGACATGCTTGAGCTTCGCGTCACGACCCACGCGGGCGTGATGGGTCGCGATGTGCACCGCGTCGTCATCCCAGTCGTGCAGGGTGATGACGGTCATCTGCGCGTTGTCGCCGACGATCATCTCGACGTTCTGCGCATACTGCGCGGAACCGGCGTGGTTGAGCACGAAGGTCGCCGAGCTCGACTCCTTCGCCTCGAGCACGATGTGCGCGTTGGCGCGACGCTCGGCGCCCCGGCCGGTCATGTCCACGCGGAACGGCGTGTCATAGGTGGCGTTCTTCGCGGCGACCAGGTGCAGTGCCTGCTCGGTGCGTGCCGACGCGACCGCGGAGGCCAGGTCCTCGGGCACCAGGACGGTGCCGCGGGGAGCCTCGCCGGGCGCCAGAGTGGAGATCTCGGGAGCCCCTTCGGGCACCATGACCTGGTAATCGACCGCAGGATCGCCCTCGCGGTCGTCGGTCGCGACGTCCTGGAACAGGGGCGCGAAACGGCGCAGCGGGGTGAAGCGCCACTCCTCGATGTCGCTCTTGGGGACCTCGTGGTCGGAGACCTCGAAGGAACGCTTTCGCGCGCCTCGGTTCGACGCGGCATGGGCGGCGGAGACGTCCTGTCCCGGCAGGGTCAGATTCTCCTCCTCCAGCTCCGGCGCCGCGGTGGTCTCGACATCGTCGAGGGCGGACTGGGCGACGACGGGGGCGGCTCCTGCGGCGTGGCCCACGGCCTCGTTCGCGGCCGGATCCCCAGCGTTCTCGGCACCCTTCACATCAGTGGTCGTCATCAACCGACTGCTCCTTCCATCTGCAGCTCGATCAGGCGGTTCAGCTCCAGTGCGTACTCCATCGGGAGCTCGCGGGCGATGGGCTCGATGAACCCACGCACGATCATGGCCATCGCCTCGGTCTCGTCCATGCCGCGACTCATCAGGTAGAAGAGCTGCTCCTCGGAGACCTTGGAGACGGTGGCCTCGTGGCCCATCTGGACATCGTCGACACGGACGTCGACGTAGGGGTAGGTGTCGGTGCGGGAGATGGTGTCCACCAGCAGCGCATCGCACAGCACGGTCGAGGCGGAGTGCTCCGCGCCCGGCATGACCTGCACGAGACCTCGGTAAGAACTGCGTCCACCACCGCGGGAGACCGACTTCGAGACGATCGAGCTCGATGTGTGAGGCGCCATGTGCACCATCTTCGAACCGGTGTCCTGGTTCTGGCCCTCGCCCGCGAAGGCGACCGAGAGGGTCTCGCCGCGGGCGTGCTCGCCCATCAGCCAGACGGCCGGGTACTTCATGGTGACCTTGGAGCCGATGTTGCCGTCGACCCACTCCATCACGCCGCCCTGTTCGACGATCGTGCGCTTGGTGACCAGGTTGTACACGTTGTTCGACCAGTTCTGGATCGTCGTGTAGCGGACGCGTGCGTCCTTCTTCACGATGATCTCCACGACGGCGCTGTGCAGCGAGTCCGACTTGTAGATCGGCGCGGTGCAGCCCTCGACGTAGTGCACGTAAGAGCCCTCGTCGGCGATGATCAGCGTGCGCTCGAACTGGCCCATGTTCTCGGTGTTGATCCGGAAGTAGGCCTGCAGCGGGATCTCCACATGGACGCCCTTGGGGACGTACACGAAGGAGCCGCCGGACCACACCGCGGTGTTCAGTGCGGAGAACTTGTTGTCACCCGAGGGGATGACGGTGCCGAAGTACTCCTTGAAGAGCTCCGGGTGCTCCTTGAGCGCGGTGTCGGTGTCCAGGAAGATGACGCCCTGCTCCTCCAGATCCTCGCGGATCTGGTGGTAGACGACCTCGGACTCGTACTGCGCGGCGACGCCGGAGACCAGACGCTGCTTCTCGGCCTCGGGGATGCCGAGGCGGTCGTAGGTCTCCTTGATGTCCGCAGGCAGATCCTCCCAGGAGGTGACCTGCTTCTCGGTGGAGCGGACGAAGTACTTGATGTGGTCGAAGGCGATGCCCGAGAGGTCGGGACCCCAGGTGGGCAGCGGCTTCTTGTAGAACAGCTTGAGTGCCTTCAGACGGCGCTCGAGCATCCACTCCGGTTCGTCCTTGCGGGCCGAGATGTCGCGCACGACGTCCTCGGACAGACCGCGGCGCGCGCTGGCACCGGCGGAGTCCTCGTCATGCCATCCATAGGCGTACTGGCCCATGGAGTCGATGATCTCGTCCTGTGTGAGCTTTTCTGGTGCGCTCGTCATGGTGTCCTTCCCTCGGTGAGCGGAATATGAGTCGTGCAGACGTGAGCCCCCTGCGCCAGCGTGGCAAGACGCTGGACAGGCGCTCCGATGATTCGGGAGATGACGCGGGATTCAGCTTCGCACAGCTCGGGGTGATCTGCGGCGACGTCGAGGACCGGGCAGTGCCCGTGGCACAGCTGGGCCGTGACGAGGGTACGCGGAGCGGCTCCCGCCTGGGGGCCCCTGCCGGGCAGCGGCACATGGAGTGGGCGCACCGAAGTGGCGTACCCTCGCTCCGTGAGCAGTTCGGAGAGCAGCTCGAGCTTGCGGGTGACGGTGATGTCCTCCCCCGCCTCCTCACGCTGTGCGACGCGCTCGGCCAGCACGCTCTCCCAGTCGGCGATGCGGCGTTCCGCCAGGGCGGTCACCGCCTCGCTTCCGCCCAGTCGGGCGAGCTCGTCCATCGCCATCACGGCGAGTTCGTCATACCCACCGGGCAGATCCTCGTGGGCCGAGGGCGAGAGCACGAACGACTTGCTGGGCCGCCCGCGGCCGCGCGGGGCGATGGGGAGGTCGTGCTCGGCGATGACCCCCTCCGCCTCGAGCGCCGCCAGATGGCGGCGCACCGCAGCACTGGTGAGGCCGAACTGCTCGGCCAGCCGACGTGCGGTGATCGGGCCGTGGGTCGAGATCGCATCCACGAGGCGGTCGCGCGTGGTCTGCGTGACGGCCGTCTCGATGCCTGGTGCTGTGCCTGATGCGGTCATTGCTGCCTCCTCCCGTCCATCGCCTTTCGATTTTACAACATAAGTGTTGCCAAATACGTACGGACCCCTGTGCGCCACAGCACGAAGGATCCCCTTACCTGGGCAGACACGCCTTCCGCAGCCGCCCGCAACTGCCACGAAAGGCGTCGCCGACAGGCCGCGCTTCCAATTGGTGCCGTTTTCAACTACCCTTCGAGGGACGCCTCCCCGACCTGAAGGGACCATCCCATGCCTGCTGAGAGCACGCACCCCGCCGGCCCAGCCACCGCCTCATCCGCTGCTTCGTCCACTGCCGCGCCCGCTGCTTCGTCCACTCCCCCGCCCACTGCCGCACCGACTGCCTCCGAGGAGCATTCGACGCGGGGCGCCTATGTCACCGTCGGCGGATCCTTCGACCGCGACATGAACTACATCGATGACCGGATCACGCGTGATGGCCGCGACGGCTGGCCCGTGGAGAAGGACCGGTACCGCCTGGTCGCGGCGCGCGCCTGCCCCTGGGCGAACCGCACCCTGATCTCCCGTCGCCTGCTCGGCCTGGAGGACGTGCTCTCCGTGGGCATGCCCGGCCCGACCCACGACAAGCGCTCCTGGACCTTCGATCTCGACGAGGGCGGAGTCGACCCGGTGCTCGGCTACGAGCGACTCCAGCAGGCGTATTTCGCGCGATTCCCGGACTACCCCCGCGGCATCACCGTCCCCGCCGTGGTGGACGTCCCCACCAAGGCGGTCGTCACCAATGACTTCCAGCAGATCACCCTCGACTTCGCCACGGAGTGGAGCGATCACCACCGCGCGGGTGCGCCGGACCTCTACCCCGAGGCGCAGCGCGAGGAGATCGACGCGCTGAACAAGTGGATGCTCCACCACGTCAACAACGGCGTGTACAAAGTCGGCTTCGCGGGCTCCCAGGAGGCGTACGAGAAGGAGTACCGCGCACTGTGGGAGGCGCTCGACGAGCTCGAGGAGCGCCTGGGCCGCAGCCGCTACCTGTTGGGTCCCTCGATCACGGAAGCGGATGTGCGCCTGTTCACGACCCTGATCCGCTTCGATCCCGTGTACCACGGCCACTTCAAGGCGAACCGGCAGACGCTCTCGAGCATGCCGAACCTGTGGAACTACACCAAGGACCTGTTCACGACCCCCGGCTTCGGGGACACCGTCGACTTCGAGCAGATCAAGCGCCACTACTACTTCGTGCACGAGGACCTGAACCCCACCCAGGTGGTGCCGCTGGGCCCGGCCCTCGAACCGCTGCTGGACCCCCACGATCGCGACCGCTTCGAGACCGACACCTGGGGCCCCGGAGGCACTGCCCCGGCGGCACCGCTGGCCGCCGAGGTGGTCGATCCCGCGCACACCCCTCTGCAGGTGACCGGCCGCTGAGAACCTCTCTGCCCGGCGCGCATGACCGGTCGCTCACGTCGGGTGCTGGTTCTGCGGGCCGCGGCCTACGATGGTGAGCGCCATGGACGACCACTCCCCTGCCCTTGTCGCCACCGACCTCTCCCTCAGCTACGGCTCCGTCCGCGCGCTGGACGGGCTCACCCTGACCGCAGAGCGCGGTGCCGTGACCGCGCTGCTGGGAAGCAACGGTGCCGGTAAGACCACCGCCATCTCCTGCGCCACGGGCCTGCTGCGCCCTGACAGCGGCAGCGTGCGGGTGCTGGGTGTCGACCCCTGGCGCTCCAGCCCGGAGCATCGCGCCCGGGTGGGGGTGATGATCCAGGACGGCGGGCTCGCCTCGGGTGCCGGGGCGATGCAGCTGCTGCGCTACGGCGCGGCCCTCCACGCCGCACCGTTGGACGTCGAGGAGGTGGCCGAGCATCTGGGCATCGACACCTTCGCGCGCACCCTGGTGCGGCGTCTCTCCGGCGGCCAGCGTCAGCGCCTGGCCCTCGCGCTCGCCATCATCGGCCGCCCGGACCTGGTCTTCCTGGACGAGCCCACCGCAGGGATGGACCCGTCGATCCGCCGCCGGGTGCGCGAGCTGATCCGTGGGCTCGCCCGCACCGGCACCGCCGTCGTGCTCACCACCCACCTGATGGATGACGTGGTGGGCCTCGCCGACGCGGTCCGGGTGATCTCCCGCGGCCAGGTCCTCGCCTCCGGCTCCGTCCAGGACGTGATCAACGACCACCGCTCGGCCGACGGTGCCATGGTCGTGCAGGCCACCGCCTCGGGCGTCGACCCTCAGGTGGCACCCGCGCTCGAAGCCGATCTGCGCACAGCCGCCGCACGCCATGGCGTGCGGCTGGAAGTGACCTCGGGCGGCGCGGCTGATCTGGAATCCGTGCTGCTGGATCTGATGGATGAAGAGCACGCGGCCGAGGAGCACGCGGCTCAGCAGCACGACGCCGAGGACCACAGCGTCGAGAGCCACCGGGTCGAGGACCTCAGCGCCGGACAGCCCGATCCCGAGATGCCTGAACCCGCGGCACGCCTCTCCACCTCCCGAGAGGAACACCGATGACCAACCCCACCTCTCCTGCGCCCGCCTCCCCTGCACCAGTGCGGCCGGAGCGGAGCCCCCGTCCTGCGCCCGCGCTGCGTCGGATCCTCTCCCACGCCGGGCTCGAGGCCAGGGTTCTGCTCTCCAACGGGGAGCAGCTCACCGTTGCCGTCGCGCTGCCGGCGATGGTGCTGATCGGGCTATGGCTGCTGCCGCTGGGCAGGCTCGAGGGCGTCGCCGCGGTCGACACCGCCGTCGCCGCGACCTTCGCCACGGCGCTGATCTCCACCTCCTTCACCTCGCAGGCCATCCTCACCGGCTTCGACCGCCGCAACGGCGTGCTGCGCTGGGTGGCGACCACACCGCTGGGACGCGGCGGGTACCTGGCCGGCAAGATCCTCGCGACACTGACCACCCATGTCCTCCAGGTGATCGTCCTCGGGCTGATCGCGCTGATCATCGGTTGGCGGCCCGAGCTGTCGGGGCTGCTCGGGCTGATCCCGGTGTGGCTCGTGGGCACCGTCGCCTTCGGTTCGCTGGGCATGCTGATCGCTGGCACGCTGCGCACCGAGGCGGTGCTGGCCGTCTCGAACCTGGTGTTCGTGCTGATGATCGCGGCCGGCGGCGTCGCCTTCCCCACCGCCGCCTATCCGCGGATCCTGGGAGGCCTGGTCGATCTGCTGCCCTCCGGTGCACTCGGTGAGCTGATGCGCGCATGTCTGGCCTCCGGACCGTTCTCCGTCGGCTCCGTCGTGGTGCTGCTGGTCTGGGCCGTCGGCGGGGTGCTCGCCGTCATGCGCTGGTTCCGCTGGACGGACAGCTGAGCGGCTGCAGAGCAACAGCAGAGCGGCTGCGGGACGCCCAGGATGCGTCGTCGGTCGCATCCGTCCGCTGCGCCCAGCGTTCTCACCGCGGCAGAATCTAGACTCGGAGCATGTCCAGTCCCGTCGCAGCCGCGCCGCGCGCCCCTGAGCGCTACCGGCGCCTGACCACCCTGCCCGATCCCCGCCTGCCCTCCTGGGGCCCGCAGCGCCGTGCCCGGGTGGCCGCGGTGGTGTTCTGGGGGAACCTGCTCTCGCAGATCGGGATCATCCTCTCGGGCGCCGCCGTACGGCTGACCGGCAGCGGGCTGGGATGCTCCACCTGGCCGAACTGCGAGCCAGGGCAGTTCACACCGGTGCTCACCATGGAGGCGGGCATCCACCCCTTCGTGGAATTCGGCAACCGTTCGCTGACCGGGGTGCTGACCGTGTTCGCGGTCGCACTGCTGCTGGTGAGCTGGCGCTGGCTCGGGCACAAGGGCACCGGCTTCCGCCGCCTGGCCTGCGTCCCCCTGATCGGCACCGCTGTGCAGGCGATCGTCGGCATGGTCGTGGTGTTCGCGGATCTACACCCGGGCATCGTCAGCCCCCACTTCCTGCTCTCCCCAGTGCTGGCCGCGGTCTCGATGGTGCTGCTGGTGCGCCTCTATGACGGCGACGGTGCGATCCGGCGGGCAGTCCCGGTGCGTGCTCTCCAAGTCTTCGTACCCCTCGCGGTGGTGGGCTTCGTAGTGCTGGTCCTGGGCACGATCGTCACCGGCACCGGACCTCATTCCGGGGACGCCGGAGACGTCACCCGGATTGCGCTGAACCCCATGATCGCCTCCCGGATCCACGCCCTGTCGGTCTATGCGTTCTGCGCCCTGCTCGCAGTCCTGCTGGTCGTGCTCCACCGATCCGCGGCGCGGCGTGAGGCGATCGTCGCGGCCTGGTGGCTGGTGGTCCTGACCGTGGTCCAGGGCATCATCGGCTATGTCCAGTACTTCCTCGGCCTTCCGGAGCTGATCGTGTTCCTCCACCTGATCGGTGCGGCGCTGTTCGGCGCCGGGATCGCATGGGTGGGAGCCCGCCTGGTCACCTGGCAGGAACCGCACCCGGCTGCAGCTGCAGCCGGCGACTCACCCCTCAGCACGGAGGCATGATGATCCTCGGCAAGCGCCGCCGCAGCTCCACGCAGGAGCTGCCGACCCTGGCCCAGGCCCGGCCGGCCGGAGAGTTCGTCGCCTCGGTGCTCTCGCACCTGCGCGACGTCGTGGACGTCGGCTGGAACCTCCTGGAAGTGGATGCCGAAGCCCATCGCATGATCCGCGAGGCCGGCGCGACCAGCTGCTACATCGAGTACCACCCGGTCTTCGGGGCCTCCCCGTTCGGGCACGCGATCTGCACCTCCGTCAACGACGGGGTGTTGCACGGCCGTCCCTACGACCGGCTCCTGGAAGATGGTGATCTGCTCTCCCTGGACTTCGCCGTCGAGGTCGAGGGCTGGGTCGCGGACTCCTGCCTCTCGATCATCGTGGGCACACCGCGCGAAGAGGACCTCCAGCTGATCCGCGACACCGAGCGGGTGATGTGGGCCGGCATCGACCAGGTCACCGCCGGGAACAGCGTGGGCGACATCGGCCATGCGGTGATGAACGAGGCCCACGCGCTCGGATACACCATCAATGAGCGCTTCGGCGGTCATGGGGTGGGGCGCACCATGCATGAGGCACCCTTCGTGCCCAATCACGGCACCCCCGGCGGTGGCCCCACGCTGGTGGCAGGACAGCTGATCACGGTCGAGCCGTTCCTGGTGCCCACCACCTCGGAGCTCAAGGTCGACGAGCGAGATGGCTGGACGCAGCTCTCGGCCGACGGCTCCCGCGGGGCCCATGCCGAGCACACCCTGCAGGTCACCACCGGCGCACCGATCATCCTCACCGCCCGGCCCGACGACCCCTCCCCGCGCAGCTCACTGGGCTGAGACGGAGCGCCGGCCCACGCGTGGGTGAAGGTGCAGCCCCGCGGCTCAGCTCCCCTGCAGGAGAGAGCGGATGCTCGCTGCGATGCCCGCGGCATCCAGGCCCTGAGCCGCGAGGATCGCATCGCGTTTCCCATGCGGGATGAACTCCAGGTCGACGCCAAGGCTGCGCAGGACCGGTCCGGGCGCGGAGAGCGTGGCACGCCGGGCGAGCCGCGTACCGAGGGCCGCACCGATCCCGTGCTCGGCCAGGCCGTCCTCGAGCGTGACGACCGCGCGCGCGGTCGCGGCGAGGTCCAGCAGCTCCTCCCCCAGCGGCAGTGACTGCACCGGGTCGAGGACCACGAGGTTCAGCTCTGGATGCGCCGCAGCGAGCTCTGCGGCGGCCTCGACGGCGCGGCCAGCCAGAGCACCGATGGAGACCAGCAGGATGTCGACGGGTGCGTGCGCGTCACCGGCGAGCACCTCCCCGGCAGGCAGCTGCGCGAGAGCCGGCAGCTCCGGCGGGCAGGCTCCCTTGGGGAAGCGCACCAGGGACGGGCCGAGGGTCCCGAGAGCGGCGGGGACCGCGGCATCGAGACGAACTCCGTCCCGGGGCGCCCACAGCGAGAGACCGGGCACCTTCGTCGCCAGGGCGAGGTCCCAGATCCCGTGATGGCTGGGCCCGTCATCGCCGGTGACACCGGCCCGGTCCAAGGTGATCGTGACGTCTTCGCCGTGCAGGGCGACATCGAGCAGCAGCTGGTCGATCGCCCGGTTCAGGAAGGTCGCGTAGAGGGAGACCACGGGTTTGCGGCCGCCGGCGGAGAGTCCGGCGGCCGTGTCGAGCGCGAGCTGCTCGGCGATCCCGACATCGAGCACGCGCCCCGGCAGCTCCTGCTGCATCGGGGTGAGGCCCACGGGGTCGATCATCGCGGCGCTGATCGCGACCACGCGCTCATCGGCGCGGGCGGCATCGAGCATCGCGGCGCCGAACCGGGAGGTCCAGGTCTCCGTCGGCGCTCCCGGTGCGGCCTGCTCCTGGATGGTGAAGGGACTGGTGGCATGCCAATGGTCCACGGTGTCCGATTCCGCGCGAGCGAAGCCGGCACCCTTCCGGGTCAGGACGTGGACGAGCACCCCGGAGCTCGTGGGATCCTCCGCGGCACGTCGAGCTGCGGTCAGGGCGTCGGCGAGGGCGGTGAGGTCATGGCCGTCGACCGGTCCGAGATAGGTCAGCCCGAGCGAGGTGAAGAGATCCTCTCCGGCACCGATCCGGCCGGCGCGGAGCTCGGCGAGATGCTCGGCGATCCCGCCCACGGTGGGGGCATAGGAGCGGGTGTTGTCGTTGAGCACCACGACAGTGCGCGAGCCCTGATCGGAGGCGAGCAGGTTGAGGGCCTCCAGGCCCACCCCTCCGGTGAGAGCGCCGTCCCCGATGACTGCGACCGCGGCCCCGTCGGCCCCGGCGAGCCGGTGGGCGCGATCCAGTCCGTGGGCCCAGGCGATGGATCCCGAGGCGTGGGAGTTCTCCACCAGATCGTGGACCGACTCCGCGCGGTCCGGGTAGCCCGCGATGCCGCCCGCGGTGCGCAGCCCCGGCAGATCGGCGCGCCCGGTGAGCATCTTGTGCACATAGGCCTGATGACCGGTGTCGAAGACGATCGGCTCGTCCGGGGAACGGAACTCGCGGTGCAGGGCGATCGTCAGCTCGACCACGCCGAGGTTCGGTCCCAGGTGGCCTCCGCTGCGCGAGCAGATCTCCAGCAGACGCCGACGCAGAGTGCGTGCCAGCCCCGGCAGCTGTGCGGCGTCGAGCGCCCGCAGCGCCTCGGGGCCGCCCGGAATTGGAACCTCTGACGGTGGGGTGGAAGCATCCGCAGCCGGTGCCGACGGGGTCACTGCAGCTCGCCCGCGGTGCGGGGTGGCGGAACGGTGCTCAATGGTGGACACGCGTGGTCCTCCCTCAGGGACGGGGCCGGAACTCGGCCAGCCTATGTCCTCGTGACCTGTGGTGACGCTCGAGGTGATCACATCTGTGCACATCTTCACCGGTGATTCACGGGTCCCGCCCTCGGTGTGCATCGCGGTGCAGAGGGGCCGAGCAATGGTGCACTCGGGCACTCGCCCGCGCCGCATATCGGCGCTCAGGACTCAGGACTCAGGACCCAGGACCCAGGCTTCAGGCTTCAGGGGTCCGGACTCCCGACTCAGGACGCGCCATGACGCGACGACGCCCCGACCCTTCAGGGCCGGGGCGTCGTATGGCGCCGATCAGGCGGCGGCTGCGCGCAACACGTCAGTCAGGCTCTACTGCCTGCCTGGCTTCCTGCCGCTCGTTCCTCGCAGCACGTCAGTCAGGCTCTACCGTCTGCCTGGCTTCCTGCCGCTCGTTCCTCGCAGCACGTCAGTCAGGCTCTACCGTCTGCCTGGCTTCCTGCCGCTCGTTCCTCGCAGCACGTCAGTCAGGCTGCGACCAGCGAGCGGAGCACGTACTGCAGGATGCCGCCGTTGCGGAAGTACTCCGCCTCACCGGGGGTGTCGATGCGCACGGGCGCGTCGAACTCCACCGAGGAGCCGTCTTCCTTCACAGCGACGACCTTGACCGTCTTCGGGATGGAGCCGTCGTTCAGAGCGGTCACGCCGGTGAACGAGAACGTCTCCGTGCCGTCGATCCCGAGGGACTCGGCGTTCTCCCCCACGGGGTACTGCAGGGGAAGCACGCCCATGCCGATGAGGTTCGAGCGGTGGATCCGCTCGAAGCTCTCCGCGATGACGACCTCGACGCCGAGGAGCTTGGTGCCCTTGGCCGCCCAGTCACGGGAGGAACCGGTGCCGTACTCCTTGCCGGCGAGGACCACCAGCGGGATGTCCTGCTCGGCGTAGGCCTGGGCCGCGTCGTAGATGAACTCCTGCTCGCCGGTCAGCAGGTTCTTGGTGTACCCGCCCTCGACGCCGTCGAGCAGCTGGTTCTTGATGCGGATGTTCGCGAAGGTGCCGCGGATCATCACCTCGTGGTTTCCTCGGCGCGAGCCGTAGGAGTTGAAGTCCTTGCGGGCAACTCCGTGCTCCTGGAGGTAGTGACCAGCCGGGGAGTCCAGCTTGATCGCACCGGCGGGCGAGATGTGGTCAGTGGTGGTCGAGTCGCCGACCTTGACCAGCACCCGCGCACCGGAGACGTCGGATACGGGCTCCGGCGTCGCCGACATTCCCTCGAAGTACGGGGGCTTGCGCACGTAGGTCGACTCGTCATCCCACTCGAAGGTCGCACCCTCGGGAGTGTCGAGGTTGCGCCAGCGCTCGTCGCCGGTGAAGACGTCCTTGTAGTCCTCGGTGAACATCTCCTGGGAGATGGACTCCGCGATGACCTTCTCGACCTCGGTGGGGTTCGGCCAGATGTCGCGCAGGAAGACGTCCGCGCCGTCCTTGTCCTGCCCCAGTGGGTCGTTCTCGAAGTCGAAGTCCATCGTGCCCGCGAGCGCGTAGGCGATGACCAGCGGCGGGGAGGCCAGGTAGTTCATCTTGACGTCGGGGTTGATGCGGCCCTCGAAGTTGCGGTTGCCCGAGAGCACCGCGGTGACCGCGAGATCCTTCTCCGCGATCGCGTCGGAGATCTCCGAGTCCAGCGGGCCGGAGTTGCCGATGCAGGTGGTGCAGCCGTAGCCGACCAGGTGGAAGCCGAGCGACTCCAGGGCGGGCCAGAGCCCAGCCTTGGTGTAGTAGTTCGTGACGACCTGGGACCCGGGGGCCATGGAGGTCTTCACCCAGGGCTTCGCGACCAGTCCGCGATCCACCGCGTTCTGCGCGAGCAGGCCCGCCGCCATCATCACCGAGGGGTTCGAGGTGTTGGTGCAGGACGTGATCGAGGCGATCGAGACGATGCCGTGATCGATCGAGAAGTCCCGACCGCTGACCTGCACCGGATTCGATGCCCGGCCGGTGACGTGCTGGTGCTCGGGAGCCGAGCCGCCGGAGTCGTTGTCCGAACCCTGGCTGGCGGGATCCGAGGCGGGGAAGGTGCCAGCGGTGTCCGCGCCGTTCTCGGAGGCCTCGTGGTCACGCGCGTAGGACGGGAGCACCTCGCGGAAGGACTCCTTGGCCTCGGTCAGCACGATGCGGTCCTGCGGACGCTTCGGGCCGGCGATCGAGGGCACCACGGTGGACAGGTCCAGCTCGAGGTACTCGGAGTACGCGACCTCCTTGGAGGCGTCGTGCCACAGGCCCTGGCGCTTGGCGTAGGCCTCGACCAGCGCGAGCTGCTCCTCGGTGCGGCCGGTGAGACGCATGTAGTCGACGGTCACCTCGTCGATCGGGAAGATCGCACAGGTGGAGCCGAACTCGGGGCTCATGTTGCCGATGGTCGCGCGGTTGGCGAGCGGCACCTGGGTGACGCCCTCGCCGTAGAACTCGACGAACTTGCCCACCACGCCGTGCTCGCGGAGCATCTCGGTGATCGTGAGCACCACGTCGGTGGCGGTCGCGGCCGGCGGGATCTCGCCGGTGAGCTTGAAGCCCACCACGCGCGGGATCAGCATGGAGACCGGCTGGCCGAGCATCGCGGCCTCGGCCTCGATGCCGCCGACGCCCCAGCCGAGCACGCCCAGGCCGTTGACCATGGTGGTGTGGGAGTCGGTGCCGACGCAGGAGTCCGGGTA
>NZ_JBQDLF010000010.1:110162-115498 GCF_052095815.1 Brachybacterium sp.
TTGACCTGGTGGACGATGCCGGTGCCCGGGGGGACGACCTTGAAGTCGTCGAAGGCCGTCTGGCCCCAGCGCAGGAACTGATAGCGCTCACGGTTGCGCTCGTACTCGAGCTCCATGTTCTTCTCGAGCGCGTCCAGGCGACCGGCCACGTCGATCATCACCGAGTGGTCGATGACCATCTCGGCCGGGGCGAGCGGGTTGATCTTCTCGGGATCGCCGCCGAGATCCTGCATGGCCTCGCGCATGGTGGCGAGATCGACGACGCAGGGCACGCCGGTGAAGTCCTGCATGATCACGCGGGCCGGGGTGAACTGGATCTCGACCGACGGATCGGCAGAGGGCTCCCAGCCCGCCAGGGCGCGCACGTGGTCGGCGGTGATGTTCGCCCCGTCCTCGGTGCGCAACAGGTTCTCGAGCAGGATCTTGAGGCTGTAGGGAAGCTTGTCGGCGCCCTCCACGGCGTCGAGCGCGAAGATCTCGTAGTCGGTGCCGCCGACGCTGAGATCCTGTTTCGCGGCGAATGAGTCGACAGTGCTCATCAGGCGAACTCCTTTGGTGTGGGGTTGACCCCTCCATCGTAGGCGCGCAATCCGCGACAGGCGGACGAACGCTCACCTCGCGATGAACCGCTGCTCATGCAGGTCGACCGAGGGGACGCCGGCTCGATCCGGCATATATCTTGAAGTCAAGATAAATAGTACCATGTCAGGCACCCTCGACCTGACACCTCGTCAGCTGATCTGCAGGTGTGTCGAAGCTCGCCGTCTCGGCGGGCGCCCTGGTGCGACGGCCCTGGTGCGACGGCCCTGGTGCGACGGCCCTGGCGCGGCCGAGCGACGCCGCCCCGTCCCTTCAGGCCGAGACTCGCTCCAGCACCGCGACCGACTCGATGTGGTGGGTATGCGGGAACAGGTCGAAGGCACGCAGGTCCGCGATCTGCCACCCCTTCTTCTCGATCGCTGCGAGGTCCCGGGCGAGCGTGGAGGGCTCGCAGGAGACGTAGACGATCCGCTGGCGGACGGCGGCTGCCAGGAGGTCCATCAGCTCGGTGCCTGCACCGCTGCGCGGCGGGTCCAGCACCACCGTGTCGACGCCGCCACGGCGGGCACGGACCCAGTCCGTCACGTCCGCGGTCGCGGTCGAGACCTGGGGAAGATCCTCGAGGTTCTCGGCGGCGATCTGCGAGGCGCGCCGGTTCCCCTCGACGGAGACGACCGAGCCGTCGGCCCCCACCTGCCGCGCTGCGACTGCGGAGAAGACCCCCACTCCGCCGTACAGATCCCAGGCGCTGCCGCCGTGCGGTGCGCGCAGCGTCGATTCGACGACCTCGCTCAGGAGCTCCGCGGCGCGTCGGTGCGACTGCCAGAAGCCCGTCGCGCTGACGGCGAACATGCGCTCCCCGAGGCGTTCATGGACCAGTCCGTCCCCGCGCAGCGGGACCAGGCCGCGCCCGGTGCGGACAGAGACGTCAGCATCCCCCCAGGTCTCCGGGATGACCACTGCGCTCGGGTCGAGCTCCCGCCCGATCAGCACCACGGAGGCAGGACCGGCCGACGGAGCGACCGCATCGATCGCCTCGGTCCCCTCGGGGGCGGTCCACTCCCCCAGCTGCAGGTCACGAATGGCCTGGGCCGAGAGGGGATCCGCGCCCACCGGACGAACCTCATGAGAACGCCAGCCGCGCATGCCCACCCGGCCATCGGCATCGACCGCATAGCGCACGCGTGTGCGCCAGGCCAGCCCTTCGGCGTCGTGCGGCGCCGGCTCGACCTGCACCTGCTCGATCGGGAAGCTCGTCACCCCGGCGCGGCGGAGCAGCTCCTGCATCACCTCGGTGGCGATCCGGCGCTGGGCGGGCAGTGCGATGTGCGCCCACTCGGCACCTCCCACGCCGTCGATGCCGGCCTCCTCCCAGACCGACGGTGCACGGTCCGGGCCTGCCTCGAGCACGTCGAGCGCCTCGGCGCGCCAGAAACGTGCGTTCGCGCGCTCCTCGGGGTCTTCGAGCAGTCGGGCGGTCACGGTCTCGCCCGGGGTCGTGCCGCGGACGAACACGACCCGTCCCTCATGGCGTGCCACGAAGGTGCCGCCGGCTGCGGGCGGGCCGACAGTGAGGGTCAGGAGGCGCCCGCCGAGGGCGGAGCTGCTCGGCGCGGTTTCGGCATCGGAGGTCATCGGACCACTCTCTTCCCGTCCGCGCGGGGAACGACGCGGACCGTGGCTGCTCGATCTATGGGGAGGTCCCGCGCAGACCTGCGGTCGGGTGCGGGGAACCGTCCGCCCATTGTCTCATCCAGTGGACGGTCCTGGCGCCCGGCCCGATGGCGTTCCTGCGTGCCCGACCCGATGACGCTCCTGCGCACACGGCCCGAGCAGGTGCTCAACGTCGCTCGCGACGCGCCAGCAGTCCGCGATGCATGAGCCACACCAGATACGCGATCACGGCGAAGGCGGGCAGGCCCATGGCGATCTTGGCGGCGCCGAGGGCGGCGACCTGATCCGTCAGCAGCAGCGGGAGCTGCACGGCCAGCTTCGCGGCGTAGAGCCCGACGAAGAGCAACGTGGCCCTGGTGTAGACACGGCGTGCGTCAGGGTCCTCGGTCCAGTCCTTCACCCGAGGATCGAGCAGGCCGACGAAGATTCCCACCAGCGGTCGCCGCAGCGCCAGAGTGGTCAGCAGCACCACCAGAGCGACGGCGTTGGTGACGATACCGGGCCAGTAGAAGTCAGAGCCTTCGCCGGAGCGGATCGCGAGCACGGCGCCGAGTGCCACCCCGAGCAGGCCGCCGAGCACCGTGGACGGGCTCTGTCGCTGCACGATGCGAGCGATCAGCAGTCCCAGCACCACGATGACCGCAGCCACGGCCGCGACCATGACCGAGCGCGTGACCACGAACAGCACCACGAAGAGCAGCGTGGGCAGCACCGACTCGACGATGCCGCGGGGGCCGCCGATGGCGTCGGAGACGGAGAACTCCTCATCCCGCAGCACGGCACCCAGCCCGCTGCGGGACGTCGGCTCGTGCTCCTCGGCGGCTGGGCCCGTGCCCGCCTCTGGACCGATGCCGGGGCCTCCGGCTGCGGGACCCTGGCGCTCAGGGCCTCGGGCCGCCGGAGCCGGGCGCTCGGCGCCTCGCGGCTCCGGCCCCTGGGTCTCGGGTGCTTCGTGCTCGGGGCCGTGGGTCTCGGGGCCAGAGCCGGAGCCGGGCACCGCGGGACTCACCCGACCTCCGTGATCTCTGGGCCCCGTGCCAGCGGGTCCAGCGGTGCGGCACCGACCTGGCTCAGGCCCGGCCGCTCCCCGGGCAGATGCAGCGGGATCAGCTCCTGCGGAGCCATCGCCTCGGACCCGCGCACCACCACCAGGCGGGAGATGAGGGTCTCGAAACGGCGTGACTGCTCCTTGTCGCCCAGCGCCTTGCCTGTGAGGATCGCCCGGACGAACCAGCGCGGTCCGTCGATGCCGATGAATCGCGCCGGCCGGTATCCCGTACGCCCATCGGTCCGCTTCACGGGCAGCCGGGTGATCAGCTCGGTGCCGAAGGCTCCGGGCCGGGTCTCCGCGGTCCCTCCCTGCTTGACCACGGAGTCGCGCAGCGAGGAGCGCACGTCCTCCCACAGACCGCGGGTCTTGGGCGCGGCGAAGGCCTGGACCTGCAGGGACGAGCCGGCGATCACCAGATTCGCCCCGGTGACCGAGCCGCTGCGCTGATCGACCTCCATCCTCAGCTCCATGCCGTCGATGGCCGGGACGCGTAGTGCTCCGAGGTCGATCCGCTCTTCCGCGGGTGCCTCGGACTCGTCATAGGGGCCGTCTTCGAGGTGCTCTCCGCGAGGGGCGGCGGAGTCGCTGTCGCCGTCGCGGCCCTCTGCCCGCTCGGTGCCCTCATCGTTCTCGGCGTCCTCGGCATCGGGCCGGTCGGTCGCCTTCTGCGAGATCCCCGAATCCTGGGAGTCGTGCGCATCCAGGCCGTCGATCTCCTCGACCTTCTGCTGCTTCTTGCGAGAGAACAGTCCCATGATCATCCCTCCGTGGTCTCGTCGGCGGTCACGGCCGCCGTGGCGGTCGCAGCCGCCGTCATCGGCTCAGCTGTCGCGGCGGCTCCGAAACCGCCGCTGGAGCCGAAGCCGCCCTGCGCCCGGTCGGTCTCCTCGAGGTCCGCGACCTCCTGCAGCACCGGGGCGATGAAGGGCACCACCACCAGCTGGGCGATGCGGTCTCCGACATGGAGGGCGAACGGCTCCGTCGGATCGGTGTTGTGCAGCGAGACCTTGACGGGACCGCGGTAGCCAGCATCCACGATACCGGGGCCGTTCAGGACGGTGATCCCGTGGCGCGCTGCGAGGCCGGAGCGGGGGCAGACCATGCCCACGGTGCCGGGCGGCAGCGCGAGCGCGAGGCCCGTGTCCACCAGGGCCCGGCCACCGGCGGGGATCACGAGGTCCTCCGCACTGGCGAGGTCCAGCCCAGCATCGTCGGCATGAGCGCGATGCGGCAGCGCCGTCGCGCCGCTGCGGCGGATGCGCAGGACGGGGTCTCCGGCCGCAGGTGCGGCCGTCGCATCGTGTGACGAGGAATCAGCGTGATCGACAGACATGGGCACAGGGTATGCCGTGGCGACACCCTGCTCCCAGCGAGCTCGGAGCCTCGCACGGCGGGCCGTGGACGTCCAGGTGCTGCGTGAGACCATGGCGGCATGTCCGCAGCAGCTGATCGCCCCGCTGATCACACCTCCCCCGTCCCGGCGGCCGCTCGCCCCGCCGCCTCCGACGAGAGCACCGTCCTCTTCCGTGAGCACCTCTTCCCCGGCCCCACGGTCTGGGTGGTCGCGGTCGCCATCGGAGCCGCGCTCGGCCTGATCCTGGTCCCGCTGAACCTCACGGTCGCGATCGTGTTCTCCTCCGTGTGCATCCTCGCCCTGCTGGTGCTGGTCCACCAGTACTCCCCCGTGCTCGAGGTGGCGAACGGCCGCTTCCGCCTGGGCCGCGCGCAGATCGGGGTCGAGCTGCTCGGCGATCCCACGCCGCTCCAGGGAGAGGACTGGGCTCGCACGATCGGACAGGGCTTCGAGCCGCTGGCTCATCACTGCATCCGTGGGTGGACCCGCTCCGGGCTCCGGGTCGAGGTGCTCGACCCTGAGGATCCGATCACCGCCTGGGTCGCCTCGACCCGCCGTCCCGAGGACCTGGCCCTCGCGCTGAGGACCGCGAAGCAGCTGAAGGCGCGCGAGGACCGCTGAGCGCTCGGACCCGGGCAGCGCTGGGCCCGGGCAACACTCGGCTCGAGCGGTGGGGCCGCTGACCCTGAGGCCCGTGCCGCAGGACCCAGGACCCAG
>NZ_JBQDLF010000011.1:0-50887 GCF_052095815.1 Brachybacterium sp.
ACAGCCTGACCCCTCTCATCGAAGGAGCGCTACACCACTTCCCGGGACTTGACCCAGCTCTCTACGATGGGGCTGGATGTCACCTGCCCTCCCTCGACTCCGGAGTCGTTTCCATGCCGCCAGTGCTCACGGTCCGCATCCTCGGTGCGGGAGTCTCCGGGCTGGCCTCCGCGATCCGGCTCGCTGCAGACGGTCACCGCGTAGAGCTGGTCGACGAGAGCTTCACGATCCCCGCTGTCGGCACAGCGCTGGTCCTGTTCAGCGCGGCGCGACGGGCGCTTGAACGTCTCGGGGTGTGGGAGGAGGTGTCAGCCGTGGCCGCAGCCCCCGAATCCGGCACGCTGCGAGCGGCCGACGGGCGCATCCTGCTGACGATGCCCGCTGGTGACGCCGTGCTCATCTCGCGCTCCGATCTGGTGCGGATCCTGTTCGAGGCGCTCCCACCCACCGTGCACCTCGTACGTCGGCGTATCGAGGACGTCCGTCCGTTGCGCGCGGGAGCGGACCTCCTGGTCGGCGCAGATGGCGTCCATTCCCTGGTACGCCGCTCTGGATGGCCCTGCACCCCGGAGGCTCGATCGCACGGAATGACCGTCCTGCGCGGCATCACAGAGCTCTCCCCGCCGGAGATCTCCGAGACCTGGGGTCGCGGATGGCTGTTCGGCATCACCCCGCTGCCCGGCAATCGCACCAACTGGTTCGCCTGCGTGCCGGAGCATCGCACTGACTCGCGTGCCGAGGACCTCGCGCACCTGCACGACGTGGTGGGCGGTCATCGCGAGGAGATCGATGCGGTTCTCAGAGCCGCCACTGCGCACTGCACACTCGTCCACGGGATCCACACCGCACCGGCGCTCAGTCCGGTGCGGGAGAACGTCGTGCTGCTGGGCGATGCCGCGCATGCCATGGCGCCGAACCTCGGGCACGGGGCGAATACAGCGCTCCATGATGCTGACGCCTTGGGAACGTCATTGCGCCAGGCGCTGCATGGTCGCACCGCAGCTCGTGCGACGTCGCCGGTGCTGGTACGGCGCGCACTGCATCTCTACAAGCTGCGCCGGGCCCTCCCTGGGCAAGGGTGGCGCGTGGCGTCGGAGCTGATGATGGATCTCGCGATGACGAACGAGCACGCGGATCTGCGTGACCGGGTGCTCGATGGGGTCGGGATGCTCAGCGCGAGATCCTCTCCCGCGCGGTGACCCTCGGCTGGCCCGGTGCAACCGGCCCAGAAAAGCTACCCCAGAAGAACTGGCTCAGTGCAGCTTGCGAGCGAGGGTCGTGATGACGTGCCAGTGCTTCTTGTCGGCCAGGAATCGTCCGTCCTCGTCGCGGATCGAACGGTCCATGACCTGGAAGCCGCGGAACATCGCGTCGATCTGCTCGAGCGGCAGGGTCGCCACGTCCGGGCGCTCCGCCCACGAATCGTTGGTGCCGAAGAAGTCGACCGCCATCACGCCTCCGCGAGGCAGCGCATCGACCAGCTTCCGCCAGACTCCCGGCAGCGCGGCCGGACCCAGCAGGCCGAGCGTGTACGTCGAGTAGACGATCTGAGCAGAAGGGAAGGCAGGGACGGTCGCGATATCGCTGTGGTGGAACTGCACCGAGCCGGTCATCCGCTCGTTCTCCACGAGCCGGGCGGCGAGAGTGTCGTCGCTGTCGTAGGCGTGCACGGTCCAGCCCTGGCGTGCGAATTGAAGAGAATCCGCTCCCGCGCCGGCACCGAGGTCGAGCACGGTCCCCGGCCTCCGGGAACCCCCCGCTGCAGCGATCGCCTTCGACACCAATCGGCGGGCAGGACGGCCCGCCGCGTGGGCGTTCAACGCAGCCCAGTCAACCTTCTCCGCCGTCTCCATGCGTTTCAGACTCCCACCTTGTTGTTGCCCGTTTCAACTTCCCGTGACGCAAGCCGCCCCAAGTTTCGTCTAGGGCGAACACAAGGCCCTCGTGTCCACTGCTCCCCCGCCCCGCCGCTGTGCACTAGAACAAGCTCGAACAAGAAAGCACCGTCCGGCGCGCCTAGGATGGCGGGCATGTCGGCCACCTCTTTGCGCATCGCTGCGGTCTCCCTCCACACCTCGCCGCTCGAGGCTCCCGGAGGAGCGGACGCCGGCGGCATGAACGTTGTGGTGCTCGAGCAGTCACTGGCACTCGCCCGTCTGGGCCATCACGTCGATCTGTTCACGCGCCGCACCGACCCCGCCGCCCCAGCCGTGGTGGAGATCGCCGACGGGGTTCGTCTGTTCCACCTCGACGCGGGCCCTGCCTCCCCTCTCGCCAAGAGCGAGATGGAGCAGACGATCACCCCCTTCCGTGCGGCCCTGCGCGAAGCCCTCACCGACTGTGCACCTGGCCAGGAAAGGGACGGGAGCGGTAGCGGGAACCCGGACGAGAACGGGAACAGGAACGGAAACGGGAACGGGAGCAGCGACGCGAGTGAGGGACCACGCGCAGTGGACTGGGACCTCATCCATTCCCACCACTGGTTCAGCGGGGTCGCCGCGCTGCCCCTTACTCGTGAGCTGGGCATCCCCCACCTGCAGTCCTTCCACTCCGTGGCCGCTCCCGAGGGATCCAGCACGCTGGAGGCCGGTGAGCCTGCTGAGTCCTCCGGGAGGATCCCGGGAGAGCAGTTCGTCGCCACCGGCTCTGATCTGGTGGTCGCCGTCTCGGAGGCCGAGGCGCGCACGATCGGCGAGCGCTACGGCGTGCCGGGATCGAGGCTGACCGTCGTGCGCCCCGGGGTGGATATCGATCGGTTCCGTCCCTGCTCGGATCTCACCGAGCGGCGGGAGCGCCCCACGCTGCTGTTCACCGCACGTCTGCAGCCGCTCAAGGGTCCGGATCTCGCCCTCGAGATCCTCGCGCATCTGCCTCGTGAGCTCGGAGCCCGCCTGGTGCTCGCGGGGGGCGTCTCGCAGGACTTCGCGGGCTATGCCGAGCAGCTGCGAGCTCAGGCTCGGGACCTCGGCATCGAGGACCAGATCGACTTCGTGGGATCGCTGGATCGTGACCAGCTCGCCGAGACGATGCGCTGCGCGGGAGCTCTGCTGCTGACCAGCTGGTCGGAGACCTTCGGACTCGTCGCCCTCGAAGCGCAGGCCAGCGGTACCCCGGTGCTCGCCTGGCGCTTCGCCGGCGGAGTGCAGGAGGCCGTCGACCCCGCAGGGCTGGTGCTGGACAGCCGTGACCCCGATGTCTGGGCTGAGACGCTGCAGTCCCTGCTGCGGGACGCCGACGGCTACCGCGATGCCGTCAGCTCCGCCCGCGAGTTCGCCGCCACCCGCACCTGGGAGGCCACAGCCCGGATCCTCGAGTCGCAGTACTCCCGGCTGCTCGAAGATCGTGCCGCCGAGGAGACGTCATGAATGCTCCCGCTGCCTTCCCCGCCGCTGCCCTCGCCGTCGACCCCTGGGAGCTGCTGGACTCGGCTCGGCTGGTCCTCGCGGTCCACGCCCATCCCGATGACGAGTCCCTCTCCACTGGCGCGCTGCTCGCTTCCCTGGTCGCCGCCGGCACTCAGGTGGTGCTGGTGACGGCCACACGCGGGGAGGAGGGCGAGATCGTCACGGGATCAGTGGCCGCCGACGACCCCCGCCCGATCGAGGAGATCCGAGAGCACGAGATCGAGGCGGCGACCCGCGCGTTGGGGATCCTCGAGCGGCATTGGCTCGGCACCGCCCCCGCTCTCGCCTCAGGGGCGAAGCCGCGGCGTTACCGCGACTCAGGCATGCAGTGGGTGCGCGAGGGCCTGGCCGGCCCCTCCGAGACCGCAGGTGCCGACAGCTTCTCCCATCGCCCCCTCGAACACGCCGTCGAGGACCTCGCGGCACTCATCACCCAGCTGCAGCCCGATGCGGTCATCGGCTATGACGACGCCGGCACCTACGGGCACCCGGACCACGTGCGCGCCCACCACGTCACCGCTGGCGCCTGCGCCCGCACCGGCACGCCCATGGTGGAGGTCGCCAGCGGGGCCCCGGCGGAACCGAGCGACCGACAGGCAGCGTCTGTGTCTGCCGGGTCCGGAGGCGGGGACGGGGCCAGGACCGGGGCCGACGGTTTCTTCTGGCGCGAGCATCCGGCATCCGCTGAGTCTGTGCGCCGTGCGGTTGATGCCTACCGGACCCAGCTCACCGTCGTGGGTGAGGTCCCCGGGGGCATCGCCATCCGCCACGTGGGGGGCCAGGAGGATGTCGTCGAGCTGCGGACGGGGCTACGGCTGGGCCGCTGACGGGGCTGCGCTGGGCCGCGGGAGGGGCTGCGGTGGGTCGCTGACGCTCAGCGTCAGCCTCCCGGCGTCAGAGCGAGATGCTCAGCAGCGTCGGCAGGTGATCGGAGGCTCCCGACAGCCGCTCTTCGCTCACCCGCTCGGTGGCTCGCACTGCACGCGCTTCCTGCACGGTCACCCCAGCGGTGGTCAGGATCGCGTCGATCCGCCTCGCCGGGGAGGCTGCAGGGAAAGTGTGCTCGGCCTGGTCAGCCGGATCAGTCAGCAGCGGCGCGAGGAAGCGCCGTGCACTGCCGCTGGCCGTCTCGTTGAGATCCCCTCCCACGATGACGGGGGCTCCCGCTCCCCGCACCAGTGCCGCGAGATGCTCGGCATGTCGCATCCGGTTGTCCTCCTGGAGCGCGAGGTGCGTCGAGGAGAGCACCACCGCTCCTCCGCCCGGCACGGAGAGCCGCACCGCAGCGACCCCGCGCGGGTAGGTGGAGTTCAGGTCCGACACCGTCTGCGCGACCGGGTGCGCACCGCGCCGGATCACCTGCGCCGCCACCTCGTCGGTCGCGAGGATCGCCAGCCCGCGGCCGCCTGCGCCGCCGACCAGGATCCGGCGATCGATCTGCCGTGCGAACCAGCGCAGTCGCGCCGTCGGCAGCACGAAGCGCGGAGCCTCCTGGATCAGCAGCACGTCGGGCTGCAGATCCTGGACGGCTTCGATCAGAGCGGACAGGTCCCCTCGCAGCTCCCACAGGTTCCAGGTGAGGATCCGCAGAGCCCAGGGGGCCTGTTGAGAAGCCGCCGGTCGTGAAGTCGCGGACACCGGCCTCACACGTCCTCCGCGTGGTCGGGGACCATCGGGGCGATCACCCGTTCGACCAGGCCCTTGAGCTCATCCATCTCGTACCCGGGCCAGCCGAACAGCGTGCGTCGCCACTCCGGCGGCACCGCCTTGTAGCCGAGCGCGCCGCCGATCAGAGAGCCGGTGATGCAGGCGACCGTATCGGTGTCATAACCGGAGCGTGCGGCCGCTTCGAGGGCTGCGACCAGGGCATCGCGCTGATCGAACTTCCCTTCAGGAATCGGCGAGACTCCCGAGATCGCCGCCCAGGCGGCCTGGAAGGCACCGACCACCCATCCGTTGCGGCGGAACATCGCGGGCGTCGACTCCTCGGCCTCTTCGATCCGCTCGACCCACTGCTGGCGGCTCTCCTCAGGCAGCTCGGACAGGCCCACGCGCACATCGACCTCGCCGGTGAGGACCGCGTGCCGTACGGCCAGCCCCCACAGGACGCAGGCCTCGATCGTGTCCTGATGCACGTGTGTCAAGCAGCACACTGCTTCGATGGCCTCGACCGCATCCTCGACAGGCGAGAGCAGATAGGGGAGCACCGAGGCGTGCGCACGCATCAGCGAGCCGTTCCCGGCGGAGGCCGGCAGCTCCTCGAACGTCGAGGCAGCGGCCGCGCGGAAATCCTTGGCCCGCGGGGCGTAGTGGCCGTCCACCCGGGCAAGATCAGCAGCGGCGCGCACGACCTGGGAAGTGAGGGTGCCGATGTCGGGGGTGCCGAGCGACCACGAGTACCACTCGCGCGCGATGTGGTCCTGCGCCGTGTCGATACGCAGGTCATGTCGGTCCGACGCCGCCACGGACGCCTCGAGCACCACGATCGCCATCGCGGTGTCGTCGGTCCACTCCCCCGGCTGCCAGCCCAGCACGCCGCCGCCGATCATGCCGATCTCCTCGGAGTCGAGCACGGGCGGCTGGAACTCGTACGGGGCGCCCAGCGCATCGCCCGTCGCGGCCGCCACGACAGCGCCGATCGCACGCTGCCGCTGAGCGGCGGACAGGCCCGCCTCGCTGGTGTTCATCGCATCCGTCGCCACGCCCCCATGGTTCCACACCCCCGCTGGACGACCTCACCTGCGTCCATCCCGCTACCCTGGTGGGGACCCAGAAGGAGCTTCATGACCGACTCGCCCGCAGCGCCCGCACCGCACTGTGACGACCCCCACGACCACACCGGCCACGACCACCCGCCCACGGGTGCAGATCTGGTCCGGGATCTCGTCAAGGGTCTGTCGATCCAGGCGCTGCTGATCCCCGCACTCGGCATCCTGCTGCTCGTCGCGATCCTGCCGTTCGCGCCCGTGAGCCCCGCTCCGCTCCTGCTCGGATTCGCCCTCGGCGCTCTCCAGCTGATCTCGCTGGTCGCCACCAGCCTGTTCGTGGCGCGCACCCGCAAGCAGCTGGCGATCAACCCCGGCCTGCTCGCCGTGCGCAGCGTCGTCGACGAGCTGCTGCGCGTCGCCACGGTGCTGCTGGCCATACTGCTGTGGCCGGGGGACATCCGGACTGAGCTGGGCATCTGGATCGGTGCCGGCTGCGCGCTGGTCTGGCTGGTCCTCGCCACCGCGCAGACCATCACCACCCGGCAGCGGATCGCCCGCCCCGGTGACTGGTCGAAGGCTGCGATCTCCACCCTGCTGGCGCAGCGGGTCGGAGCCCGCTCCACGGTGGTCATGCGGCTGCTGGACGTGCTCGGCACCGTGCTCTTCCAGGTCGGCGCGACCGTGCTGGTGATCCTCTCACCGGTGCTGGTGATCGGCACTGCGGTGCTCTCGATCGGCACCGGGCTGTCCACCCTGGTGCTCCAGCGCCGTGCCCCCGCTGAACGCTCTCGCACCCCCTGGGCCTATGCTCCGCTCGCCCTCGGAGTCCTGACCGTGGCCCTCGCCGCGCTCGGGATGGGTGCTTTCTGAGCTCCTGCTCCCTGAGCATCTTTCCCCGCACTTCGCATTTCACTCGTACCCCTCACCCCTCGCAGGAGCCGATGATGACCACTGCCCCCACCTCCACGACCCGCCTCTCGGGCCTCTCCCTGGACCAGGTCGACGAGTCCGTCCGCATCCAGGACGACCTGTTCGGTCACGTGAACGGGCGGTGGCTGCGCGAGCACGAGATGCCGGCGGACCGCTCGAGCGACGGCGCCTTCCATGCCCTCCGGGATCTTTCCGAGGAGCGGGTGCGGGAGATCATCGAGGAGGCGGCGACGGATGCGACCGACGCGCCGAGCGGCGAGGTCCCGACCACCGACCATGGCCGTGTGGGCGCCCTGTACCGGATGTTCATGGACACCGACGCGATCGAGAAGGCCGGCTTCGGGGTGCTCGACGAGCTGCTCGACACGATCACCTCCACCACCGACCTCGAGGCCGTCACCCGCACCATGGCCGCGCCCGACTCAGGGGCCTCGGCGCTGCTGTCCTACGTCTGGACCGACGACCGGGACTCCACGAACTACCAGGTCAAGATCCATCAGGGCGGGCTGGGCCTGCCGGATGAGTCCTACTACCGCGAGGACAGCTACGCCGAGATCCGCGAGGCGTACGAGGGCCACCTCGCCCGCCTCTGCGATCTCGCCGGACTGCCCGGCAGGGATGGGCTGGTCGCCGGCGGCGCCGAGGACCTCGCCCGCGCCGTGATGGATTTCGAGACTCGCCTGGCCGGCTGCCACGTGGACGTGGTCCGTCTGCGCGATCGGGAGAAGTCCTACAACCCGATGGATTCCGCCGCGCGCCGCGAGCTCGCCCCCGCCTTCCCCTGGGAGGCCTACATCGAGGGCACCGGCGCTCCGGCGCGGGCGTTCGAGGTGGTCTCCGTGAGCCAGCCCGAGTACGTCTCCGCCGCGGCGGAGCTGCTGGCGGGAGAGGACCTCGCGGTGCTGCGCACCTGGCTCGCCCTCCACGCCGTCTCCTCCTACGCGCCCTACGGGCCGGCCGCGCTCGTCGAGGAGAACTTCGCCTTCTCCGGCCGCGTGCTCTCCGGTGCTGAGGAGCTGCGGGAGCGCTGGAAGCGCGGCGTCGCCTTCGTCGAAGGTGCCGCCGGTTTCGCCGTCGGCCGCGAGTACGTCGCCCGCCACTTCCCCACCTCCCACAAGGAGCGGATGACCGAGCTGGTCGAGGCGCTGATGGACGCCTACCGCGACTCCATCGAGCAGCTGCCGTGGATGACTCCGGCGACCCGCGAGAAGGCGCTCGCCAAGCTCGAGAAGTTCACGCCGAAGATCGGCTATCCCGAGGTGTGGCGCGACTACGACGGTTTCGAGATCGTCCCCGGCGACCTGGTGGCCACCGCCCGCGCCTCCCGCCGCTTCGAGGCGGCCATCGAGTACGCGAAGGTGGGCGGCCCGATCGACGAGACCGAATGGCACATGACTCCGCAGACGGTCAACGCCTACTACAACCCCGGCCGGAACGAGATCGTCTTCCCTGCCGCGATCCTGCAGCCGCCGTTCTTCGATGCGGAGGCGGACGACGCGGTGAACTTCGGCGGGATCGGCGCGGTGATCGGGCATGAGGTGGGCCACGGCTTCGATGACCAGGGCTCCAAGTACGACGGCGACGGCAACCTGATCTCCTGGTGGACTCCCGAGGACCGCGAGGCCTTCGACACCCGTGCCGCACAGCTCATCGCCCAGTACTCCGAGCTCTCCCCCCGTGATCTCGACGAGTCCCATCGCGTCAACGGCGCGCTGACGATAGGCGAGAACATCGGCGACCTGGGCGGTCTCTCGATCGCTGTGAAGGCCTACCTGGCAAGTCACGACGCCGCTGACATCGACGTCGAGCTCGACGGATTCACCGGGCTGCAGCGCGTGTTCTGGTCCTGGGCCACCGTGTGGCGCGGGAAGAACCGTGACCAGGAGGCGATCCGTCGGCTGGCTGTGGACCCCCATGCGCCGATGGAGTTCCGCTGCAACACGGTGGTGGGCCATCTCGAGGAGTTCCACGCCGCCTTCGCGGTGACTGAGGGTGACGCCATGTACCGCGCGCCGGAGGAGCGGGTGACGATCTGGTGAGGCCCGAACCTCCGTTCTATGTGGGGCGCACCCGGCCCTCCTGGATCGGCTGGACCAGGATCGGGATCACCCTGCTGTTCGGCGTGATCCTTGTGCTGCTGATGTCCCAGCGCTCCAGCCTGCCGGGAGTTCTCCTGGTGGCGGCGCTGTTCCTCGCCCTGGCGGTGTGGACCTGGATGGGGCAGTGGACGCGCTTCATCGTGGATGAGCACGGCCTCACCGTGAGCCTGGGCGGCTTCCTGCCGCGCAGGCCGTGGCCGCTGTCGGAGTTCCGCACCGTGCAGCTGCGAGAGCTGCCCTCGTCACGCGCCGGGGTGACCCTCGGCGGTTACGGGTGGCGGCGCGGCACCGTGCTCACACCCCACGCCCAGGAGCTCACCCCTGTCGGGAAGCGGAAGGTCTTCACCGTGGACGAGCCGCGCGCCGCCTACCGGGTGATGGCCACCCGGCCCGGCCTGATGGTCGAGATCATCGGCCGCGGCTCCACCCACTTCATCATCTCGCCGGTCGATCCTCAGGCGACGGCCGAGGCCGTCGACCAGGCGATCCGCGCCCGCCTCTGAGCGGGTGCCGCCACGGCGCCGGGGCTGCTGCTCGGTGATGCCCCCGCGGCCCCGGTCAGGGCGCCCGTTGGGGTAGAGTGGCTCCTTGTCATCCACTGACAGGGGAGCACCGAGCGGTGCTGAGAGTGCGCACCAGGCGCAGACCCTCGAACCTGATCCGGCTCACACCGGCGTAGGGAGTCGGGATATCCGTGCGGCACCATCGGTGCTGGACGCCCCTTCCGTTGAGGAAGGAGAAGTGATGATTCGTTTCCGCACCGTAGATCTGCTGGTCACGGTTCTGATCGGCGCCGCCTTCGGTGTCGCATTCCTGGGGTACGGCCAGCTGTACACCCTGATCGGGCCGCTCACCGCAGCCTTCAAACCCGCCGAGGGACTCCTGGCCGGGATCTGGTTCCTGCCTGCCGTCCTGGCCGCCCTGATCGTGCGCAAGCCCGGCGCTGCGCTGCTGGCCGAGATGATCGCCGCCGTGCTGTCAATGCTGCTGGGCAGCCAGTGGGGCTGGGGCACGGCGATCTCCGGCCTGATGCAGGGCGGCGGGGTGGAGCTCGCGTTCCTCGCCTTCCGCTACCAGCGCTTCACGCTGCCGGTCGCGATGCTGGGCGGGATGCTCTCGGCCCTGCTGGAGTGGGGCTGGGAGAAGTTCGCCTACTACCAGGAGATGAGCTGGACCTACTCCCTCGTGATGCTCGGCTTCTTCCTGCTCTCCGGGGCGCTGCTGTGCGGCGTGCTGGGATGGGCCGCCAGCCGTGCCCTGGCCGCCACCGGGGCTCTGGACTCGATGCCGGCGGGCAGGGAGCGCGCCCAGCGGGTACGAGCCGCATCGCCCTCCGGAGGATCTGCTGGATCACAGGCTGAGCGCATGGCACCGGACGACGCCCGGGCGTGACGGACCTGTCCCTGCGAGGGCTCACCTGGCAGCCGTACACGCGGGCCGAGCCCACCGTCCTCGACCTCGACCTGGAGATCCCCGCCGGGCAGCGCGTGCTGCTGGCCGGGGCCAGCGGCAGCGGGAAATCCACCGTGCTGCGGGCCCTGGCCGGTCTCCTGGACGAGGAGACCGGAGAGCTGACCGGCAGCGCGCCCGGCCCCGCCCGCCCCGGCGAGCGGGGCCTGCTGCTGCAGAACCCTCTGGACGCCCTGGTCGCGGCGACCGTCGGCCGGGAGGCGGCCTTCGGCCCGGAGAATGCCGCCCTGCCACGTGCGGAGATCCAGGCCCGCACCACCGCGGCGCTCGATGCGGCGCTGGTGGATCTCCCCTCCGACCGTGCGCCGCTGGATGCCTCCGGCGGGCAGCAGCAGCGCCTGGCCCTGGCGGGATCGCTCGCGTTGGATCCCTCGGCGCTGCTGCTGGATGAGCCGACGTCGATGCTCGATGAAGCCACCGCCGCTGCGGTGCGCGAGTCGATCCTGGCCACCGCGGCGGGCCGCACCCTGGTGGTCGCCGAGCACCGGCTCGCACCGTGGCTGGACCACGTGGAGCGCCTGATCGTGCTCGGTGAGCAGGCACAGATCGTGGCCGACGGCCCGCCCCACGAGATCGCAGCCGGCATGACCGCCTCCCCCGCCGCACCCACCCGCTCGGCTCCCCGCGCGCAGCACGAGGGCGCCGTGATCGCGGCCCTGCGGGGCATCGATGCCCAGCGGGGCGGCCTGGCCGTGCTCGACGATCTGACCCTCGAGCTGCGCAGCGGAGAGCTGTGCGTGATCACCGGCCCCAGCGGCAGCGGCAAGACCACGCTGCTGCGCATGCTGCTCGGTCTGACCGCCCCGTCCGCTGGGAGCGTGGAGCGGCCCGCGCCCGAGCACGTCGCCTTCGTGCCCCAGAACCCCGAGCACTCCTTCGTCGCCGGCAGCGTGCGCGAGGAGGTGCTCGCCTCCCCCTGGGCACGCGACGAGCAGCTCGCCGATCAGCTCCTGGAGCGAGCGGGCCTGAGCGACCTCGCCCAGGCCAACCCCCACACCCTCTCCGGCGGGGAGCAGAGACGCCTCGCGATCATCGCCGCCCTCGCCCAGAAGCCTCGCCTGCTGGTGCTGGACGAACCCACCGTGGGACTGGACGCGGCGCGCCATGCGGCGGTGCTCGAGCTGCTGGCCGCCGCGCGAGCCGAGGGCTGCGCTGTGATGGCGGCCACCCACGACCTAGAGCTGATCGCGCAGGGAGACGTCGAGCACCGCCTGAGCGGGCCGGATGCTGAGGACGGCGGATCTGGCAGCAAGAGCCCCGATCGCACCATCGGCCCGGTCCCCCGCGCTCGCACGATTCCCGCCGACGCACTGAATCCGCTGGTGCTGAGCCTCATCGGGATCCTCGCCGCGATCGGCTCCTTCGCGGTGCAGTCCTGGCAGGGCGGGCTCCTGGCCCTGCTCCCGATCGTGCTGCTGGCGCCACTTGCGGTGCGGTCCGTGCGCGGGGGTCTGCTGCGGCTGACTCCGATCCTGCTCTCGGCCGCAGGCCTGGCCTGGACCTCCGCTCTGCTGGGCGACGCCCCCTCCCTCTCCGCCGAGGCCTGGCTGCTCGGCGCCAAGGAGGCCGCACGCATCACCGTGTTCGTCGCGCCCGGGGTGCTGGCGCTCGGGAGCGTGGACCCCACGGCGCTGGGCGACGCCCTCGGAGGCAGGCTGCGGATGCCCGCCCGCATGATCGCCGCTTCGGTCGCAGGGCTCGTCCGCGCCGGCCATCTGGGCCGGCAGTGGGAGATCATCACCCATGCCCGGGTGCTGCGCGGGATCGGCACCCGCACCTCCCCGAGAATGCTGGCCGGAGCCACCCTGGCCCTGCTGGTCGATGCCCTGCGCGGCGCCCAGCAGCAGGCCCTCGCCATGGACTCACGAGGCTTCGCGACCGCGACCACCCGCACCTGGGCGCTGCCGAGCCCGCTGCGGCGCGCGGACCTGCTGGGCGTCACGATCGCGCTCGGGCTCGCCGTATGGCCGCTGCTCGCGGAGATGCTGGTGGGGTGAGCGCTGCGCGAGCCTGTGCCTCTGAGCTGCCGAGAAGACCGACGGACGACCAGGACACATCCGGCCCGTGACACATCGACCTGCAGGCCTGAGCTATCGAATACGCCTCGTGCGAGCGAACCACAGATACGTCACCACGGGCGTCACGATCCAAGGGATCACGCCGCCGAAAGCGAACAGGATGTAGATGACAGCAAAGGGGATCCATTGCGGGTCGGCGAAGAATTCGGGCAGGTGGCGTCCCAGCGGAAGCAGCAGTGCCACCAGCATCGCGAGCAGAGCTCCAAGGAGAAACACCAGCGGCCGTCGTGCGCGCCGATCCGCCCAGGCCAGCAGCAGCGCCCAGGAGAGCGCGGCCAGCACGCCGGCTGCTCCTGCCTCGCCGACTATGGCGACCCCGGCAGCAAGCACCGCCGCCAACCCGATCAGCCACGTACTGACTCGCCTCCGGGGCTTCACCCCGTAGCGCTCCGCCAGAGCCGGCGTGAGGGGTCGCAGCGCCCCTGTCCCCGCCGCACGCTCACTCGATTCTGCCTCCATGAGCGGATGGTAGCCCGCGGCGTCCTCTGGCGGCCCGCAGTACTCTCGTGCAATGACGGATAACGACTCTGCCACCGATGACGCCGTGATCGAGCTGGCCCACTCCCTGCTCGATGCTGCCCGCAACGGCGACTCCGTGACCCTGCTCTCGCTCATCGACCAGGGCGCCCCGGTGGATCTCCGCGATGGCGCCGGAAACTCTCCGCTGATGCTCGCTGCCTATCACGGCCATGCCGAGCTGGTGCGTGAGCTGGCCGTCCGCGGGGCGGACGTGGACCTGAGCAATGATCGCGGTCAGTCACCGCTTGCGGGCGTCGCCTTCAAGGGCTTCACCGCGGTCGCGGAGGTCCTGCTCGGCGCTGGCGCCGATCCGGGGCTGGGCACCCCGAGCGCCCTGGAGACCGCGAGATATTTCGAGCGCGAGGAGATCGTGGCGCTGATCGAGTCACGGGGGGAAGGCCGAGCCGCGGGAGAAGACTGAGTCGCGGGAGAAGATTGAGTCGCGCGGGAAGTAGGCAGGGACGGGACGCTTGCCCGAACGCCGCGCCCGACGCCTCAGCCGCGATCCGGCCGCAGCACCATCGCCACATGCTCGATCCCAGCCTCCATGAACAGCCCGCCGAGGGACTCGAAGCCCATCGCGGCGTACCACTGCTCGAGGTAGGCCTGGGCGTCGATGTGCACCTCGGCCCTCGGCGCGACCTCCCGAGCATGCGCGAGCGCCCCGGCCATCAGCTGACGGCCGTAACCACCGCGTCGGTAATCGGCGCGCACTGCCACCCGGCCGATCCGCACCGTGCCGCCGGGCTCCCTGAGCACCCGCAGGTGCGCCACCGGTTCACCCGGAGCTCCCAACACCTCTGCGGCAACCTCTGCGGCCGGGGCACGCGGGATCGCACGCTCGAGCCACATGAGCGTCGTGGTGGGGTCGAGCTCCCGACCATCCAGATCAGCATCCGTCGCGTGCTGCTCGAGGGTGAAGACGTCCTGGCGGAGCTTGACGAGCAGATACAGCGTGCAGGGGTCGATATCGGCGAGCGCGGCGTGGCGCAGCACGGCACCTGAGGGGTCGGGAACTGGCATGGCAGAAAGGTTACTGCGGCGGCACCTGCTGTGCGTCGACCATCCGGGTGACGGCGGTGCGCCAGTGCTCCACCATCAGCGGTCCGCCGTGGCCCTCGTCCTCGATGATGATCAATTCGCTGCCGGGCCAGGCGCGGTGGAGCTCCCAAGCGGTCAGGGCAGGGCCGGACACATCGCGGCGCCCGTGGATCAGCACCCCGGGAATGCCCGCCAGCCGAGCCATCCCGCCGAGGAGGCCGCTGCCGGGCTCGCCGCCCCATGGCACGGCCCAGTCGGCGACGAACCCGTCGTGCGCCCAGTAGTGAGCGACCAGACGGGCGAAGCCGCGCTCGTACTCGGTCATCGGCTCGTGACCGGCCCCGGCATGCGCGGTGGAGGGTCCTCCCCCGCCGATCCCGATGTGCGCGTCCTCCCAGGTCATCCAGGCGCGGGCGGCGTCGTCGACCAGGTTCTGATCCGCTCCGGTGAGCATCTGCCGATACGCCTCGATGAGTCGGAGCCGCTGCGAGCCGTGGTCGCGACGGTCGAAGCCGGTGTGGTGCTCGGCGAGGGCGGCGACCGTGTCCCAGGCCTCGGGGTAGAGGGCGCCGACTCCCTCGGTGATCCACTCGATCTCGCGCCGGGAGGTGGAGGTGACGGCGAACAGCACCACGCCGAGCACCCGTTCGGGATGAGCTTGGGCGTAGGCGAGGGCGAGGGTGCTGCCCCAGGAGACGCCCTGCACGATCCAGGCGTCGATCCCGAGGTGCTCACGCAGCGCCTCGAGGTCGGCCACCAGGTGGGCGGTGGTGTGGCCCGTGAGATCGACCGGGCCGGGAACCCCAGGCGACGGGGTGGAGCAGCCGGCGCCACGCTGGCACAGGCCGATGATCCTGGCCCGGTCCGCGGGAGAGTTCCGTCGGTAGCCGGGGGTGAGCCGACCTCCCGGGCCGCCATGCAGGTAGAGGGTGGGGACGCCCTCGGCGGTGCCGGACTCCTCCCAGAAGATCTCGTGGACGTCGCCGACGGGGAGCATCCCCTCGGCGGTCGCGGCGGGTGGCGGGGGCATCGCGGTGCTCATGCAGCTTCCTCGGTTGCGTTCCCGGGGGTGAGCGCCCAGGGCGCCGCCGGGTGCTCACGGCTCCAGCTCGCGCGGCGGCTGCGGACGCTCTGACAGCGCGGGCACCAGAACACGGTCCGGGCGGCGAGATCCGTCGAGCGCACCGTGGTGCCGCACAGCCGGCAGGGCAGAGTCTGGCGGTGGTAGACGTAGAAGGACCGCTCGCGGGAGATCACGTCCGGGTCCTCGTCCCCGTTCTGGCGGGTGCCACGGGAGCGCTCGACGATGCGGGCCTCGAGGTCGCGGTGCTCGGGCTGGGTGGTGACGATCCTGCCGGTGCGGGCGCCGTAGGTCATCAGCGCGACCAGGTCCTCCCACATCTCCTCGAGCATCCCGGTGCTCAGATCCTTCCCGGGCACGAAGGGGTCCAGGCGAGCCCGGAACAGCAGCTCGGCACGGTAGATGTTCCCGATCCCGGCCACGATCTTCTGGTTCATCAGCAGCGCGCCGATGGTGGTGCGGGAGCGGCGCACGGCGCCGATGAAGCGCGCCGGGTCCGCGTCGGCCCTCAAGGGGTCCGGGCCCAGCCGGTCCAGGACCGTCTGCCGCTCCTGCGCGTCCATGATCTCGCAGGCCGTGGGCCCGGTGAGGTCCGCGAGGCCCTGCGGCCCGGCGATCCGCAGCCGGACCGTCGGCCGCGGCACCAGGCGGCGCCAGTCGGCGGTGCCCCCGCGGCCCGTTTCCTCTCCGTCCAGTTGCTCTTCCTGTTCACCGATCCGCAGTCGCGGCGCGCCGATCGCGTGAGCGTCGGTGAAGCCCGGCTCACCGGCGAAGGTCCAGGAGCCGTACAGCCCCAGATGAATATGGACGTGCCGAACCGCCGGGGAGTCGCGGTCGACGTCCTCCGTCGGTGCAAAGGGCAGGAAGAGGTGCTTGCCGACCGCCTCAGCGCCCAGCAGCACCATCCCGTCCAGCTGCGAGGCGTCGGAGAATCGTCCCTGCGGGCTCGAGGTGCGCACCCGCTGCCCACCGAAGGCCTGGTCGAAGGCTGCGGCCAGTCGGTGGACGGTGTGACCCTCAGGCATCAGTCGGCAGCAGGAGCAGCGGACTTCTCGTAGCCGCCGGTGCGCTCGTAGAGGCCCACCAGATCGATCCGTCGCTGATGGCGCTCCTCACCGGAGAAGGGCTCGGCGAGGAAGATGTCGATCAGGGTCTCCAGCTCCTCCTCGGTGTGCTGGCGCGCGCCGACGGAGATGACGTTCGCGTCGTTGTGCTCGCGGGCCAGCCGTGCGGTGTCCTCGTTCCACACCAGCGCCGCCCGCACGCCCTGCACCTTGTTCGCGGCGATCTGCTCACCGTTGCCGGAGCCGCCGATCACGATGCCCAGGGACTTCGGGTCCGCGACCACCGCGAGGCCGACGTCGGTGCAGAACGGCGGGTAGTCATCGACGGCGTCGTACTCGTGGGCACCGTGATCGGTGACCTCGTGCCCCTTGTTCTCAAGCACCGCCACGAGGCGGTTCTTGAGGTCGAATCCGGCGTGGTCGGTGCCGATGTGCACGCGCATGGAGGGTCTCGCTTTCGGAGTTTCTGCAGGGACTGCCGGCGCCGGCCGAGCTGACCGGTGGGAGGTCGGGGAAGACACGGAGGACGGGACGGGTCAGCTGAAGTCGATGCCGCCGGTGCGGGTGCGCTTGAGCTCGTAGAAGCCGTCAATGGTGGAGAGGGCCTCCATCGCGTCGAGGAGCTTCCCGGCATCCTCACCCCGGGGCGCGGGCGAGATGACCGGACCGAAGTAGGCGGTGCCCTTCCCGAAGGAGATCACCGGGGTGCCGACATCGTCCCCGACCAGCGAGATGGCGCGCTCGTGCGAGGCGCGCAGGGCCTTGTCGACGGCGTCACCGGGGACGTTGTCGTAGGCCTCGATCAGGGTGGCGGGCAGCCCGGCATCGGCCAGCGCCTGCTCTGCGACGCGGCGGCGATCGTCTTGGTCCCCGCCCACGTGGTAGCGCTCGCCCCACGCGGTGTACCAGCGGGCGAACGCGGCATTCCCCTCGGCCTCATCGATCGCGATCGACAGTCGTGCGGCGCCCCAGGACTGATCGGTGCTGCGCCGGTAATCCGCATCGAGGTCGCGGCCCTCGTTGAGCACTGCCAGCGACATCACGGAATAGCGCGGGGTGATGTCACGGACCTCGGCGGCGTGGCCGAGCCAGCGACTGGTCATCCACGCGAAGGGGCAGGCGGGGTCGACGAACAGCTCGACGGTGCGCTCACTCATACGGTCTCCTTGACTCGGGTGCGATGCCACCATTCTGTCATTCGCGGTCGACCTGTGCGGAAACGTCAGAGAGGTGACCGGGGCGACACCTCCTGCATGCCAAAAAACATTGCACTGCGCTGGGAGGACGGGTTTGATCAATGCGTGCTCGATTCCCGTCCCGCCTCCGTCGCGGCCCCCGCTCTGCCCCGTGCTTCGGCGCCCGGGGTGATGCGCTCGATCGTCCGCAACCATCGCCGGATGCTGTCGGTGGTGCTGCCGTTGGCGACGCTCTCCGAGGGCATCGAGCTGCTGATGCCGATCGTGCTGGGCCTGGTGATCGATCACGGCGTCCTGGCCGGGGATCTGCGCCTGACGGTGCTCGGCGCACTGGGCCTGATCGCGATGCGGATCCTCGGCGTGCTGCTGTGGGTCTGGACGTTCCTGCAGTCGCAGAAGGCGTGCATGTTCGAGCGTCATCGCCTGCGCGTAGGCCTGACCGGGGCGGTGCTCGACCCTCGATCGCGTGCGGTGCAGCGCCCCGCCGGCGAGGTGCTCTCGATCGCCACGTCGGATGCGGACAAGGCCTCCGATCTGCTGGACATGCTCCCCTGGGTGGTCCCCTCCACCATCGCGGTGCTCGCGGCCTCCGTGTACCTGGCAGTGTCGGATCTCTGGCTGGGGCTGGCCATGCTGTGCGGCATCGTGGTGATGGTGGTGGTGATCCGGGTGATCACCCCGACCCTGTCCGCCCGCTACGACGATCAGCAGTCCCAGGCCGCGGAGGCCGCCGCCACCGCCACCGACCTGGTCCACGGGCTGCGGGTGCTGCAGGGGCTGGGCGTGCAGAGCCGCGCCCGGGCCACCTACCGTCGGCGCTCCCAGATCGCGCTGCAGGCGGCACTGGTCAATGCCCGCTACTCAGGGATCTCCTCCGGCCTGACCACCCTGGTCACCGGCACCATGCTCGCCGCCGTGGTGGTGCTCGCCGCGCTCCGCGCCCTCGACGGTGCCCTCGCCCTCGGGGTGCTGATCGCGGTCGTGGGGGTCGCCCGCTACGTGATGGGCATGCTCCAGGGGCTGTCCGGCGCGCCGGTGTGGTGGGCGAGCATGTCCACCTCGGCGCGACGGGTGCGGGATCTGTACACGGACCTGCGGCGCACGGTCGACGATCCGGAGCTGGGCCTGGATGTGCTCACCGTCCAGCGCGATGATCGCGGCGATGTCGCCAGCACTGCCGCCGGGACCGACGTCGGCCGTCGGGGCGCCGCGGGTGGCCTGCAGCTACCGCAGCTCTCCGTCGCCGACGGCGAGGTCGTCGCGCTGGCCTGTGCGGATGCCCGTGATGCGGAGGCCGCGATCGATGCGGTCAGCGGCCGGGTCGATGCCGGGGCGCGCGTGGGAACCACGCCGATCACGCCTGCCGACCGGCTGACGCTGCGCTCCGAGCTGCTGGTCGAGCCGCATGTCGTGGATCTCTTCGACGGCACCCTGCGCGAGCAGCTGGCCACCCGCGCGCCCGCAGGCACCACGGACGGCGCCGACGGCACCTGGGCTGACCACGCCCTGCATGCCGCCGGCGCGCAGGATCTGCTGCGGATCCTGCCCGACGGCTATGACACCCGCATCCTGGACCGCGGCTCGAACCTCTCCGGAGGGCAGCGCCAGCGCATCGCCCTGGCCCGGGCGGTGGCGGCAGATGCACCCGTGCTGGTGCTGCACGACCCCACCACCGCAGTCGACGCCGTCACCGAGCAGAACATCGCGGAGGCGCTGATCGCCGCGCGCCGTCGCACCGACCGGGCCACCCTGCTGGTGACCCGCGCACCGGCGCTGCTGCGCGAGGCGGACAGGGTCGTGTTCATGCAGAACGGAGCGGTCGCCGCTGAGGGCGCGCACACCGACCTGATGGGGATCGAGGCCTATGCGGAGGTGGTGCGACGATGAGCGACATCGACTGGAAGCGTCCGCTGGATGAGGTGCTGGGGGACGACGCGACTGCACGACGGCAGCTCGCCGAGCATGCGCAGCTGCTGCCGATCGCCGACGCCCGCACCTCCCTGCGGTTCATCGCCGCCCGGCTGCGGGAGCACTGGGCCTCGGCGCTGCTCACCCTCCTGATCACCGTCGGCGGCGCGGTCGCCGCCGCGTTCCTGCCACGGCTGATCGGCGCGGCCGTGGACGTGGTGGTCAACGGCGGGTCGAAGGACCAGGTGTGGATGCTGGGCGGCCAGATCCTGGGCGTCGGCATCATCCAGGCCGTACTCATGGCGCTCGGTTGGGCGATGATCTCGGCGCTCGGCCAGCGCATCCTGGCCGGGATGCGCGAGGACGTCATCGATCGGGCGCTGGACCTGCCCGCGCAGACCATGGAGCGCACCGGCATCGGCGATGCCCTCTCACGGGTGGCCGACGACGTCGACGTCGCCGCGCGGGCGGTCAACAACCTGGTGCCGAACCTGATCCAGCTCGGCTTCCTGGTCCTGATCACGCTGGTGGGGATGGCGACCCTGTCGCCCTGGCTGCTGCTGATGGTGGTCATCATCGTGCCGATGTACGTGCTCGCCGCGACCTGGTACCTGCGCCGCACCGCCCCGATCTATCGGCGGGAGCGGATCGCGATGGGGGCCCGTGCCCAGGGCCTGCTCTCGGCGATCCACGGGATCCCCACCGTCCATGCCTATGGCATCGAACGGCGCGAGACCCGCCACGTGGCGGTGCTCTCGGAGACCGCCTCGGTGCTCAACATGCGCGTGATGTACCTGGTGGGCCGTCTGGTGATGGGCCTGAACGTGCCGGAGAACCTGGCACTGGCGATGGTGCTCCTGTTGGGCTTCGTGATGGTGCAGGTCGGTGGGGCGCCGGTGGGTCTGGTCACCGCCGCCGCGATCTACCTGGTCACCCTGTTCTGGCCGATGATGTCGGTGATCTTCAATCTCGATGAGGTGCAGTCGGCGCTCGCGAGCCTGTCCCGGATGGTCGGGGTGATCACCTCGATCGATCCCGCCGCCTCCCCCGGCACCGAACGCCCCGCCGACGCCTCGATCCGGCTCGAGCAGGTGTCCCACGCCTACACCTCCGACGAGGAGGGCGTCGAACGGATCATCCTGCAGCCGCTCGATCTGGACATCGCCCCCGGGGAGACGATCTCGCTGGTGGGCGCCTCCGGTGCCGGCAAGTCCACGCTCGCCGCGATCCTCGCCGGCACCCTCGAGCCGCGTCACGGCCGGGTGCTCCACGGCGGTGCGGACCTCGTGCACGCCGACCTCGAGGCGATGAGGTCCCACGCCTCGATCGTCAGCCAGGACGTCCACGTGTTCCGCGGGACACTGCGGGAGGACCTGAAGCTCGCGGCTGCCGAGGCCACTGATCAGGAGCTGCGGGACGCGCTGGGCCGGGTCGATGCACTCACCTGGGTGGACCGGCTCCCCCAGGGCCTGGAGACCCAGGTGGGCGAGAAGGGTGCCCGGCTCACCGCCGAACAGTCCCAGCAGCTGGCCCTGGCCCGGATCGCCCTGCGCGATCCCGCGGTGCTGATCCTCGACGAGGCCACGGCCGACGAGGGCTCCTCAGGAGCCCGGGTGCTCGAGCGCGCCGCACTCGAGGTGGCTCGGGGACGCACCACGATCATCGTGGCGCATCGGCTCTCCCAGGCACGGATCGCCGATCGCATCCTGGTGATGGCCGACGGCGCGGTCGTCGAGCAGGGCACCCACGACGAGCTGGTCGCCCGCGGCGGGGACTACGCACGGCTCTGGGAGGCGTGGAGCAGCTAACGCCTCCGCAGGCGCAGCACCAGCACGCCCGCGATACCCGACAGCAGGCCCAGCACCGTGAGCACCCCGGCACCGGCGAACAGGGCCAGTCGTCCCCATGAGGTCTCGATCCCGAGAGCGGCCAGAGGGCCGTGCTCGAGGGTGGTCTCCCCGAGCTCGAGCACTGAGCCCTCGGGCGCGTTCTCGGCCGGGTCGCCCTCCACCTCGAGGGTGAGCACGACGGTGACGGGCTCGTCCCCGGCCGGCTCCGCATCGGCAGCGCGCTGCAGTCGCTGCAGCGTGACGGTGTGCATGCCCGGGAGCCAGGCCGAGGCGACGGACGACAGCTCGGAGCTGCGGTTCCCGCGATCTACCGGGGTGGTCATTCCCCCTCCTGCCACCCGGTCATCAGAGGTCATCCGCCAGCTGCCGCCACCCACGGTCACCTGCTCACGAACGGCGTTGGAGACGCCGAGGGCGAGCTCACCGGCACCCTCGGGCTGGGACGTCACCTCGACGCGCCAGCGCAGGCGCTGTCCCTCCTGGACCGGGATCCGCACCAGGTCCGCCTCCCCCGGTACCAGCTCCAGGACGTAGGAGCCGGGGGCCACCTCAGGCGCCGTCGCGAAGGAACGGCCGGCCTCGAACGGTTCGTCCTGGGTCGGCGGCACCGGGGCAGCACCCGCGTCCTCGACCTCCTCGGTGACCGCGGGGGAACCGCCGCCCACCCCGGCGGGTTCGATCGCGATCTGGATCTCGACCGGGAGGGGGCTGTCGTTCGCCCGCGATCCCGTGCGGGTGACCCGCAGGAAGAGCTCCTCACCCGGGCAGCCGTCGAAGCTCATCACACCGGAGACGACGCTCGAGGTGATTGGGCCGTCGCCCGTCTGCCACTGACCGACGTCATCGATCCCGCTGTCCTCGCACGCATCACCGCCCGCAGTGAGGAAGGTGACTCCCAGCCCCAGCTCGTCAGTGCTTCCGGGCACCCCATCGACGTACGGCGGAGCGGCGATCGTCGCCGCGGCGTGCACCCGCTGCCCGTTCGCCACCGCGACGCGGTAGTACTTCGTGGTGCCGGAGTCTTCCTCGTCGCTCTGCGCCCCGAGGGCGAAGGTGTCCAGATGGATCCCCGGCAGCAGCAGCGGCGCCTGAGCCTGGGAGCCCGCGCCGACGACCGCCGGGCCGATGGCCTGGTAGGCATGGTCCGGCGCTGCTGCCGGCTCCTGCGTCGGCTCAGCCCACGCTGCAGTGAGCCCTCCCCACAGCACGAGAGCTGCCACGAACATCAGCACAGCCATCCCGGAGACAGGGACGGAGGCATCCCGTCTGCCGCGGTCGCGCGCTGTGCGGCTCATGCGTTCTCCTGAGGTCGGCGGACGGGGCGGAACTGTTCAGACGACAGAGTGCCAGACCCTGTGCCCTCGGACCGACCGCTGCAGGTGGCGTGCCCTAGCATGACGTCCATCATGTCCGATGTCATCGCTGGTCGTATCGAACTGCTCACTCCCCTCGCCCGGGGCGCCTCGGGCTCCCTGTGGCGCGCGATCGACCGTCGCTATGGAGCGGTCTGCGCGGCCAAGGTGATGCGTCAGCGCGACGGCGCCGATATGCTGCGCTTCGTGCGGGAGCAGACGGTCGGCTCCGCCCAGGGTCTGGGCAAGCACCCTCACCTCTTACCTCCTTACACCTGGGTCGCAGAGGACGACACGATCGTGCTGGTGATGCCGCTGGCGCACGGCGGCACGCTGGCCGGAGCCCTCGCGGAGCACGGCGCACTCTCGCCCTCCCTGGTCGCCCAGCTGCTGCGCCAGCTGCTGGACGCGCTGGCGACGATGCACGAGGCGAGCTGGGTCCATCGCGATGTCAAGCCCGCCAACCTGCTGCTGCAGCCGTCCGGCGACGGTGCCCCGCACCTGCTGCTGGCCGATTTCGGGATCGCCCTGCACGACACGGATGTGCGGCTGACGGAGACCGGCTTCACCCACGGCACCCCCGGTTTCATGGCACCGGAGGTCCTCGAGGGGATGGGCACCTCGGCCTCCCAGGACGTGTGGGCCGCCGCGGCCTGCGCCCTCGAGGCCCTCGCACCGTCGCGGCCGCGGGAGCGGCTGCTGCCTGCCGAGCTCCCTGAGCGCCTGCGCACAGTGCTCGCCACCAGTCTGGACCCGGCCTCGGGGCCGCTCGAGCAGCTGCTCCAGGAGATGCTCTCCTCCGACCCGCCGGCACGCCCGAGCGCAGCGCAGGCCCGGGACCGGATCCCGCCGCCGTCGTCCCCGGCGACCTCGTGGTCGCGCGCCGCGAACGGCGCCCTCTTCGTGGTCACCGACCAGGTCGAGACGTCGGACTCTCTGCAGGAAGTACCTCTCGACGGGCCCGGCACCCTGGCCGGACTCGCGCCGGGCCTCCACGAGCGCCTGACGGCCCTGTCCCGGTCCGCGAGCTCGCCACCAGTGGCGTCCTCTGCGGGCGCTCCTCCAGCGCCACCCGTGCAGCCACAGCAGCCACAGCAGCCTTCTGGCTCCTCGGGGAGTACGACGGGCTCGTCGGGAAACACCACGGAGCGCTTCGTGCACGATCCGACCAGGCGGAATCCTGCGATGCAGCAACCGCTGGGGCAGCCCGCGGTACCTGCGCCACCGGTTCCGTCTCCGCGTCGCGGCCGGGTGACGTGGACCGGCGTGCTGCTGCTGGTGATCTCGGTGCTGTGCCTCGTCGGCGCCGGGGTCCTGCTGTGGTCGGCGCTGGGCTGAGCCCGTCCTGGTCGGTCAGTCGCCGGGACGGACCAGTCCGGATTCGTAGGCGGCGACGACCAGCTGCGTGCGATCGCGCAGCATGAGCTTGCCCAGCACCCGGGAGACGTGCGTCTTGACGGTCTGCTCCGCCATCACCAGCTCCGCGGCGATCTCGCGGTTCGCCATCCCGCGGGCGACCAGCCGGAGCACGTCCAGCTCCCGCTCGGTGAGCACCGACAGGCTCGCATCAGCGCCATCGGGCCGCTCGGGACGAGCCACGAAATCCGCGATCAACGCACGGGTCACCCGCGGGGCGAGCAGCGACTCGCCCGCGGCGACCACGCGCACGGCGTGGACCAGCTCCTGGGGTGTGGAATCCTTGAGCAGGAATCCACTGGCTCCGGCCCGCAGCGCCGCGAAGACGTACTCATCCGCATCGAAAGTGGTCAGCATGATGATCTTCGGCGGTGTCCCCGGCATCCCGAGCACCTCACGGGTCGCCTCGAGCCCCCCGACGTGCGGCATCCGGATGTCCATCAGCACCACATCCGGACGGGTGCGCGCGACCACGTCCGTGATCCCGGCACCATCGTCCGCGGTGCCGACCACCTCGATCCCGTCCTGGGCGTTCAGCAGAGCCTCGAAGCCGCCGCGGATCATCGACTGGTCATCGACGACCAGCACCCGGAGGGTGTCGTGCGCAGCGGGTTCCATGAGCACACCGTATCCCCGTTCGATGAGAGGTCCCCGCCATGTTCCTGGTCCCTGACCGGCGCAGCCTGCGCCAGCTGGGCCCCGATCTGGCGCTGCTCTTCTCCGGGCTGGGGCTGACTCTGCTCTCCGTGCTGGTGCTGGTCCCGCTCACCGCGGTCTCCGCCATTCTGGCGGTCCTCTGGATCGGCGTCCTGCTGCTGCCCTTGACGCTGACCCTGGCATCCGGTTTCGCCCGCTGGGACCGGGCTCGGCTCCTCCGCTGGGGACTCGAGGTCTCCACCCCGCGATACCGACCGGCGGGACCCGGCGCCGCCGGTCCGCTGCGCCGCGTCACCGATCCGCGCCGGTGGCTCGACCTCGGATTCGAGGGGCTGATCGCCCTGCCGGTGCGCGCACTCACCGGGACGCTCGCCCTGCTCTGGATCCTCGGATCGCTCAGCGGGCTCACGCACTGGGCATGGGGACGGCTGCTGCCTCCGGATACCCGAGAGGTGCCGGGACAGTGGGCGCTGGCCGCGGTCACCGGTCTGATCCTGGCGCTGACCCTCCCTGCCGGCGTGCATCTGCTGGCCCGCCTCGACGCGGTAGTCACCGCATCCCTGCTCGGTGGTGCAGCCCCCGGCGCCCGCCTCCCCGGGGGCGTCCCTGCTGGGGCGGCCAGGATCTCCCCGCTCGCCGCCTCCGACCACCGCCTGCGCGAGAACGCGTGGAGCCGGATGACGATCGCCTACCTCGCCTTCGTGCTGGTGGTCGTCGGATGGCCGGTCACCACCGTGGTCTACGAGGTGCATCCTGCGGCGGCGATGGTGGTCTCCGCAGCCGCCGGCGCCGCAGCCCTGCTGGGAGCGCGCTGGCCCTGGGCTGGCCTCGCGCTCTCTGCTGTTGCCGCGCTCGCGGTGCTGCTGGTGACCGCGCCCGGTCACGGGACAGCGCCCTGGCCATGGCCGGTGACCGCGCTGCTGGCCCATTGCCTCACCCTGGCCGTCCTCGCGATCTTCCATCGCTGGTACTGGGCACTGTCGGCGTGGTCCGCAGGAGCGATCCTGACCCTGCTGGTGCTGCTGGTGACCGACCCGGCGAAGCTGCCGGAAGGGACCCTGCGCGCGGTGACGACCAACGGGGTGGTGCTGGTGGCCATCAGCGGCGGCGTGGTCCTGCTGGGGCTGACCGCCCGGCAGTGGATCCTGGCTCGAGGGCAGGCCGAGCAGGCGCAGAGCGTGAGCGTGGAGGAGATGCGTCGCCGCCGGGAGCTCGAGGAACGGGGCCGGATCGCTCGCGAGCTGCACGACGTGGTCGCGCATTCGATGTCCGTGATCACGGTGCAGGCGGGGACCGCGAAGTACCGCTTGCAGCATCTCGATGCCGAGACCGTCAGCGAGTTCGAGGACATCGCCGGGTCGGCCCGCCAGGCGCTGGGCGAGATGCGTTCGCTGCTGACGATCCTGCGCACCGACGAGTCGATCGCGGAAGTCTCGATGCCGGGCCTCTCCCAGATCGAGGAGCTGGTCGAATCCAGCCGCAGCGCGGGCGCGCAGATCAGTGCCGAGCTCGACGACGTCGAAGTCCTGCCGACGACCGGCCTCACCGCCTACCGGGTGGTGCAGGAGGGCCTGAGCAATGCCCTGCGGCATGCCCGCGGCGCGGCGATAGAGGTCCGGATCCTCCGTCTCGGCGGCGTTCTGGAGATCAGCGTCCGCAACCAGGCTCCCCCGCCGTCGGCTGTCCTGCACGACCCGCTCCCCGGGGCCGGGATGGGGCTGGTAGGCACCCGGGAGCGCGTCGGCGCCCTCGGCGGGACCGTCGAGAGCGGGCCCACGCCGGCCGGTGGTTTCCTGCTGCGAGCACGGATCCCGCTGGCCGACCCCCTACCCGGGTAGGGGGTGGAAGTTCGCTCCGACGAGGGACGCGCCGCACCGCCGCGCCTCGTAACGTCGTGACCATGACCACCACTGTCGAGCCCAGCACCGCTCCCAGCACCGCTCAGTACCGTGCTGCGGACCACACCCGCGACTACTTCGAGCTCTCCGAGCGCGTCAAGGCCGCAGGACTGATGGGCCGGAACGTGCGCTCCTACATGGTCCGCACCGCGATCCTCGCCGCAGTGTTCGCCGGCGCCTTCACCCTGCTGCTGACCCTCGGGAACACCTGGTGGCAGCTGGCCGTCGCCGTCCTGTTCGGGGTCCTGTTCACCCAGGCCGCGTTCCTGGGCCACGACGCCGCGCACCAGCAGGTGTTCGCCAACGGCCGCCGCAACGAATGGTTCTCCCGGATCATCGGGAACCTCGTGGTGGGGCTCAGCATCGCCTGGTGGAATCGCAAGCACAACAAGCACCACGCCCACCCCAACACCATCGGCCGCGACGGCGACATCGCCCCCGGCTGGCTGGTGTTCGTGCCCGGCGACGCGCAGGAGCGCACCGGGTTCATGGGCTGGCTCCTCCGCCGCCAGGGCTACGCCTTCATCCCGCTGCTGAGCCTGTTCGCCTTCGTGCTCCACTACGAGGCGATCTCCTCGCTGCTGCGTCAGAAGAAGGTCAAGCACCGTGCGTTCGAGCTGACCCTGGTCCTCATCCGGATCATCGGCTTCCCCGTGATCGTCCTGGTGACCCTCGGGCCGGTCCTCGGTGCCGCGTTCCTCGCCGTGCAGCTGGCCGTCTTCGGCATCACCATGGGTGGCTCCTTCGCCCCGAACCACAAGGGCATGGCCCTGATCCCGCAGGGCATGGAGGTCGACTTCCTGCGCCGCCAGGTGCTCACCAGCCGCAACATCACCGGCGGTCGCCTGATGAACATCGCGATGGGTGGGCTGGACCTGCAGATCGAGCACCACCTCTTCCCGCGGATGCCCTCGGCGAACCTGCGCAAGGTGCGGCCGATCGTCCGGGAGTTCTGCGCCGAGCGCGGCATCATCTACACCGAGACGAACCTGATCGCCTCCTACCGAGTCATCATCGGCTACCTCAACAAGGTGGGCCTGGGCTACGCGGACCCGTTCGACTGCCCCCTCGCCTCACAGCTGCGCGGCGCGCCCCTGCCCTCCTCGCAGCTGCGGAGCGCACCCCTGGCCTCCTGACGGCGCGCCGCACCTCCCGCGGAGAGGGAGGCGGTATGGTCGCTCCATACGCCTACCCCTTCACGGGCAGTGCAGCCCCGGCTCGGTGGCCGGTCGGTACGGGGCGTCCGTGGAGGCCGATCCGGCCGGGATCACCACCATGTCTTCCACCCCGCGCTGGTCGCCCGGCGACCAGGTGACCTGGACCTACTACACCCCACAGCACCCCACCCGCACCGTCCGCCCCGGCACAGTCGTGCTGGACGATGACCGCGGTGTTGTGGTCTGGATCGCGCCCGGCACCGAGGTGCTGCTGCCCGTGCTGGAATCCGGTGCAGCGTTGCGCCGTGCCGGGGACGAGGGCATGTTCACCGCGCCCCGCATCCAGTCCAAGCAGCTGTGGACCGGCAACGGCATCCTGATGATCGGGCTGCCGGACTCCCCCTACTCGATCTGGCTGTTCTACAAGGACGACGGCTCGCTGGGCTGCTACTACGTGAACCTCGAGACGCCCTACGAGCGCACCGCGGAGGGCATCTGCACCCGGGACCTGGTGCTGGACCTGGTGGTGCTGCCTCGCCGGGACTGGCACTACAAGGACGAGGACGAGCTCGAAGGCGCGGAGCGCACCGGGTACTTCTCCGCCGAGGAGATCGCCTCGATCCGCGCCGCGGGCCACCGGGCCGAACAGCACATCGCCGACTGGACCTACCCCTTCTCGGCGGGCTATGAGTACTTCTTCCCGGATCCGAAGTGGCCGTTGCCCACGCTGCCCGCCCACTACACCTGGGATCTGGACCTGACGCAGCGCTGAGCAGGATTGCTTCAGCACAGGGAGCCGCTTCAGTTCCGAGGCATGCAGGGTCGGTGGCAGGATGGAGCCCATGTCATCCGAGAACCTCACTCGCGACGAGGCCCGCAGCCGTGCCTCGTTCCTCAGCACCGATTCCTACGAGATCCGTCTTGATCTGACCACCGACGAGCGGACATTCCTCACCGAGACGACGATCCGCTTCTCGTCCACCTCCGCCCAAGACACCTTCGTCGACCTCATCGCAGCATCCGTCGAGGAGATCGAGCTCAACGGTGAGCTGCTGTCCGATCCCGCCTCGCACTTCGACGGAGCGAGGGTGCGCCTGCCCGCGCTCCGCGAGGGCGCGAACACCGTGCGGATCCTGGCGACCGGTCGTTACATGAACACCGGTGAGGGCCTGCACCGCTTCGTGGACCCGGTGGACGACGAGGTCTACCTGTACTCGCAGTTCGAGGTCTCCGATGCGCGCCGCATGTTCGCCTGCTTCGAGCAGCCCGATCTCAAGGCCACCTACCAGCTCACGGTCACCGCCCCGGCGCACTGGCGGGTCATCTCCGTCTCCCCCACCCCCGCCTCGACCCCCGCCGGGGAGGGCATCGCCACCTGGGCCTTCGAGCCCACCGAGCGCATCTCCACCTATCTCTTCGCCCTGATCGCCGGGAACTACCAGGGCGGCACCGGGGAGATCACCACCCGCGACGGCCGGACCATCCCGATGGGCGTCTTCGCCCGCGCCTCGCTCGCCGAGCATGTCGACGCCCAGAACGTCATCGACGTGACCAAGGCCGGCATCGACTTCTACGAGGAGGCGTTCGACCAGGACTTCCCGTTCCGCAAGTACGACCAGATCTTCGTGCCGGAGTACAACATGGGGGCGATGGAGAACCCCGGCGCCATCACCTACGTCGAGGCGTACGTCTTCCGCTCCGAGGTTTCCGACGCGGTGCGCGAGCGACGCGACCTCACGATCCTCCACGAGCTGGCTCACATGTGGTTCGGCGATCTGGTCACCATGCGCTGGTGGGACGATCTGTGGCTGAACGAGTCGTTCGCCGAGTACGCCTCCACGCTCGCGAGCGCCGAGGCCACCCGCTGGACCGGCTCCTGGACCACCTTCGCGTTGTCGGAGAAGGGCTGGGCTTACCAGCAGGACCAGCTGCCCTCCACCCATCCGGTGGTGGCCGACATGGTCGACTTCGAAGCCGTCGAGACGAACTTCGACGGGATCACCTACGCCAAGGGCGCCTCGGTGCTGCGCCAGCTGGTCGCCTACGTGGGCCGGGAGGAGTTCTTCGCCGGGGTCCGCGCCTACTTCGCCAAGCACGCCTGGGGGAACACCGAGCTGACGGATCTGCTGGTCGAGCTCGAGGCCACCAGCGGCCGTGACCTCAGCAGCTGGGCCGAGCTGTGGCTCCAGCGCGCCGGGGTGAACACGCTGCGCCCGGTGATCGAACGTGACGCCACCGGTGCCGTGACCCGCTTCGCAATCTCCCAGACCGCTCCGGCGGAGCACCAGACCCTGCGCCCGCACCGCCTGCAGGTGGGCGGCTTCTCGCTCCAGGACGGGGCGCTGGTGCGCACCGAGTCCGTCGAGCTGGACGTGGACGGGGAGCTCACCGAGGTGCCCGCGCTGACCGGGAAGCGCGCCGACCTGTGGCTGCTCAACGATGGTGACCTCACCTATTCGAAGGTGCGCCTCGACGAGAAGTCCCTCGCCGTCGCGATGGAGCACCTGCGCGATCTGGACGACTCCCTGGCACGGACCCTGCTGTGGTCCGCCGCCTGGGACATGGTCCGCGACGGCGAGCTGCCCAGCCGCCGCTACCAGCAGCTGGTCCTCGCGAACCTCACCGGGGAGGACTCCTCCTCGGTGGTGCGCACCCTGCTGCAGCAGCTGGAGACCGTCGCGGGCCCCTATGCCGCCGTCGACCAGCGGGCCCAGCGCACCGAGGCCGCCGCGAGCGCCGTCTGGGAGCTCGCGGTCGCGGCTGAGGCAGGCTCCGATGCCCAGCTGCAGTTCGTCGAGAGCTTCGCGCATCTGGCCCGCACCGAGGAGCACCGCCACACCCTCGAGGGGCTGCTCGGCGGGACGGTCACCCTGCCGGGCCGAGAGATCGACACCGATCTGCGCTGGAAGCTCGTGATCGCCCTCGCGGTGCTGGGCGGGATCGACGTCGCCGGCATCGACGAGCAGCTCGCCGCCGACGACACCCAGTCCGGCCGGAAGCATGCGCTCACCGCGAAGGCGGCGCTGCCCACCGAGGTCTCCAAGGCCAAGGCCTGGCGCCGCACGGTGGAGAAGGACACCCTGGCCAACGAGTCGGTCACCGCGGTGATCCAGGGATTCCGCCGAGTGGTCGACGAGTCGCTGCTGGCCCCCTACCGACAGCGCTACTTCTCGATGATCGACCAGGTGTGGAAGGAGCGCTCGAACGAGATCGCCACCCGCCTCGTGGGCGGCTACTTCCCGCACAGCTATGGCGGTCAGGCCGTGCTCGATGCCGCCGATCAGTGGCTCGCCGATGCCGAGGAAGCCCCCTTCGGGCTGCGCCGCATCATCATCGAGGGCCGCGACACCGTCGCCCGCCAGGAGCGCGTCCGCGCGGCGGACATCGGCTGAGCGACGCGCTGTGAGCCCGCGAACGGCAGGAGCACAGCACAAAAGACGCCGCTGAGCGACGCGCTGTGAGCCCGCGAACGGGGCCGGGGCGAGGCGGGTCGGTGACCCACCTCGCCCTGGACTCCTCCAGACTTCTGGCGGCCCGGGCGATATCGTCGAAAGTATGTTGGACGACCCCCTGGATCTCGAACCGCTGCTGACCTCACCCACCACCGATGAGGCGCTGAGCCTGATGGATCAGCTGCTGCGCTGGCTGGCCACCAGCGGCGTCAAGATCGTCGTCATCCTGCTGGCCGCCACGATCGCGAGTCTCCTGGCCGGTTGGCTGCTGCGCCGGTTCTTCCGCACCATGGTCCAGTCCGGATCGAAGCTCTCCACCGTGGCCGGGACCGTGATCAAACGGGATCCACGCTCGCAGAAGGCGGCCCAGGCCCGTCGCGAACAGCGTGCGCACACCCTGTCTAACGTGGCCCGCAACATCGCGCACGTGATGATCTGGGCCGTGGCCTCGGTGATGATCCTCTCCGAGATCGGGGTGAACATCGCCCCGGTCATCGCGAGTCTCGGGGTGGTGGGCTTGGCGGCCGGCATCGGTGCCCAGACCATCATCAAGGACGTGGTCGCGGGCGTGGTGATGCTCTTCGAGGACATCGTCGCCGTCGGCGACTGGGTGGACATCGAGTACGCCGAGGGCACCGTCGAGTCGATCAACCTGCGCGCCACCCAGGTGCGCGGCATCGACGGGGTGCTGTGGACGGTGCGCAACGGCGAGATCATCCGGGTCGGCAACTACGCACGCGGCTTCTCGAATGCCGTGGTGGTGCTCGACATCGACGCTGCGGCGGATGACGACCAGGTGACCACCGTGCTCGAGTCGGTCACCGCCGAGCTGGCCGCGGATCCCGAATTCGAGGACCAGATCCTCGCCGCCGCGAGCATCACCGGCATGCTCGCCGTGGATGCGAACCGCTACCAGCGCCGTGTCGTGATGCAGACCCCTCCCGGTCAGCAGTGGGGCGTGGAGCGAGAGCTGCGCGCCCGGATCCGAGACGGCTTCGCCGCCGCGGACATCGCCTTCGCCATGCCCCGTTTCGTCGAGACCGTCCAGAAGTGACAGCCCGCAGATGACTCCCACCTTCGTGACCCCCAAGACCGGAGAGCGCCAGCTATGACCACCCCGTCCCCCCAGCCCGAGCAGATCAGCTTCTACGAAGCCGTCGGCGGCCATGAGACCTTCGTACGGCTCGTGGACCGCTTCTACGAGGGTGTCGCCGAGGATCCCGAACTGCGTCCGATGTATCCGGAGGAGGACCTCACCGGGGCGCGCCACCGGCTGTGCACCTTCCTCGAGCAGTACTGGGGCGGTCCGAAGACCTACGGCGAGGAGCGCGGCCATCCGCGGCTGCGGATGCGGCACGCCGTCTTCCCGGTCTCCCCCTCGGCCCGCGATGCGTGGCTGCGACATATGCGCGCCGCCCTCGACACCCTGGACCTCGCACCCCTGCACGAGCAGACGCTGTGGGACTACCTGGATCGGGCCGCGCATTCACTGCTCAACACGGTCGACGGCGGCGAGGCACCGGCGGCCGGGCAGACCGTCCCCGATCAGCTGAGCTGAGCTGGGCTCAGTCGCGGAAGCGCAGCGGTTCGCCGGAGAACTGCTGGAGCTGGTCGCGGGTCTCCTGCTCCAGGCGGACGGGCGCGCCGGACTCGGCGTCGACCAGCACCACCACGGTGCGTGCCCGGGCGTAGGGAGTCCTTGCGTCGGGATCGTCGCGGGTGAGCACGAGGTAGTCGACGCTGAGGCTGGCTCCACCGATCCGGGAGAGCCACAGCCGCACCACCACGCCGTCGCGGCGATGGCCGAGCGGCCGCGCGTATTCGATCCGCTGCGAGGCGATGACCGTGCTGACCGCCGCCCCGGCCCCGCCGACCGGAAGCGCTGCCGGCGGCTGCGGCGCACCGAGCTCGACCTGTTCGGCTGGCGGCTGCCAGAAGGCGGCGATGCGCGCCTCCTCGAGCAGGCGCACCACCGCGGCGTTGTTCACGTGGCCGTAGGCATCGAGGTCCGTCCAGCGGACCGCGACCGGGATATCCAGGGGCTGCGGCTCTCCCGGCGTGAGATCGGGTGCATCGGCGAGGGAATGAGGTGCCATGGTTCTCATCGTAGGCGTCATCGCCAGTACGATCGGCCGCATGACCTCTGCGCACACCGACCCCTCGAAGATCGCCGCCGGTCTCGTGGATCTGCTGGATCTGCGCGAGAGCGCCCCCTTCGGCGAGTTCTCGACGACGGCTACCGTCGCCGCATATCAGGGTGATTCCTCCCCTCATCCCGGCGGGCACGTCTTCGGCGGGCAGGTGATGGGCCAGGCCGTCACGGCGGTGGGCCGCACGGTCTCCCCCGATCGCCGCATCCACTCGATGTACTCCTACTTCCTCGCCCCGGGCGATCCCTCGCATCCGATCCGCTTCCAGGTCGATGCGCTGCGCGATGGCGGCTCGTTCTCCGTGCGCCGGGTGCTGGCCACCCAGCCCGGCAAGGAGGCTGATGAGGAGGAGCGCACGATCCTCGCGATGACGGCGTCGTTCCAGGAGGACCAGGACGGGCTCGAGCATCAGGAGCGCGCCCCCGAGGCGCCGGATCCCGAGGGGCTGCCGACCACCGCCGAGGTGCTCGACGGGATCGATCATCCGGTGGCGCGCTTCTGGGCCACCCAGCGCCCGATCGACATCCGTCACGTCACCGATCCGATCTATCTGCGCCCGGATGCGGCAGGTGCGGAGTCGCAGATGGTGTGGATGCGCATGCTCGCCCCGATCGAGGCGGAACCGCTCACGCATGATGCGATCCTCGCCTTCGCGAGCGACTACACGCCCTTCGAGCCGATCCTGCGCCGTCAGGGGCTGAGCTGGATGACGCCCGGCCTGAAGATGGCGACGATCAACCACGCCATCTGGTGGCACAAGCACGTCGACACCAACGACTGGCTGCTCTACGTCCAGCGCTCCCCCTCCGCGAGCGGCGGGCGCGGCCTGACCCACGGCCAGCTCTTCGACCGCAGCGGTGACCTGGTCGCGACCGTCACCCAGGAGGGCATGATCCGGGCCAAGCAGGCCCGCTGACCAGCGGGTGCTTGCTGGCAGGCGCTGACCGGCGGGCGCTGAACGGCGGGTGCTGTCCGGCGGGCGCTGAGGAGCAGCGCCAGCAGCACCCGGATCCAGCGGCCGGGAGCGTTCCACCGCTCAGCGGTCGTGGAACTCGAGTGCGTCCTGGAGCCACCGGCCGAGGGCCATGTCCTCGGCCAGGGCGCGGGGCTCGACGTCGATCCAGCCCTCCCCCATCGACCGTTGCGTCCCCATCACCGCCTGCCGGGCACCATCCTGCGTCAGCAGCTCGGTGTGGCGCGTGGGCTCGACCCTGACCAGCAGCGAGCCGTCACCTCCGACGGAGACCAGCATCGCGTCCTCGAGCATGACGGCTCTGCCGCCGAACATCGAGACTTCTCGGACAGCTCGCCCGGGCGGGAGCAGGCTGCGGATCCGATTCAGGAGCGCCTCCTGAGAGGGGTGGGCGACAGTGGCCATGGGATCCCTCCCTCGATGCACGCGGATGGTCGGTCTTGAGTCTTCCTCACCGGAGCCGGTCTGTCACGGCCCGGCCGCGGTGACGACGTCCCGAGCGGCGCGCTCCGGATCGTCGGCGTCCATCAGGCCCCGCACCAGCGCGATCCCGGCGATCCCTGTCCGTGCGAGCGCCGGGACGTCCTCGACGGTGATGCCGCCGATCGCGACGATGGGGAGCCTGGTCGCCGCCACGAGGCTCCGGTAGCCGGCCAGGCCGAGGGGAGCACGACCGGAGTCCTTCGTCGGTGTGGGCCGGAACGGTCCGGCGCCGACGTAGTCCAGCAGCTCATGGAGTTCCTCCGCCCGGCGGACCGTCTCCAGCGTCCCCGTGGTCAGGCCGATGATCGCCTCCGGGCCCAGCATCGCGCGTGCCGCGGCGACTGGGAGATCGTCCTGCCCCAGATGCACGCCGTGCACCGCGGCGCCCCTGCGGCGTGCGGCGAAGGCGACGTCGGCGCGGTCATCGACCAGCACCTGGGCGGCGGGCCGCGCCTCGTGCACGGCGGCGGCGACGGCGCAGGTCAGCTCCAGCAGCTCGGTGGTCGTGGCGTCCTTGGCCCGGACCTGGATCACCCCGGCACCGCCCGCGGCGGCAGCCGCCGCGGCCTCGACCGTGCGCCGGCCAGTCCCCGAGGTCACCAGATAGCAGCGCAGATCCAGGGTCATCGTCCCACCTCGTCCAGTGCGTCCAGCAGATGCATGCGGAAGGAGCCCGGCCGGGTGGAGCAGCGCTCGGCCGTCTCTCCTGCGAGGGCCATCCAGGTCGTCGCGGCGAGCGCGGCCGTGAAGGCGTCGGGTTCGACGGCCCGGCAGGTCGCGGTCAGCGCGGCGAGCAGGCACCCGGTGCCGGTGACCCGTGTCAGCAGCTCGCTCCCCCTCGCCAGGCGGGTCCGCCGGTCGCCGCAGAGCACGAGATCGGCGGGGCCCGAGACCGCGACGGCGCCGCCGGTGTGCGCTGCGATCTGCATAGCGGCGTCCTCGGCGCTCCCGGGATCCGTCTGGGAGTCCGCGCCGCGCCCGCCACGCCCGGTTCCGGCCAGGGCGAGCACCTCGGAAGCGTTCCCTCGCACCACGGAGGGGTGGGAGTCGAGCAGGGTGCGCGCGAGCGCGGTCCGCACCGGGGCGATCCCGATCGCGGTCGGGTCCAGCACCCAGGGGCGGGCATCCCGCACGGCGGCGGCGACGGTCGCCGGGATGCCGTCCATCGCGTCGGTGCTGAGGGTGCCCAGGTTGATCACGAGCGCATCGGCCAGCGTCGTGAGGGTGGGGGCCTCTTGGAGGGTCTCGGTCATCATGGGGCGTGCGCCGGCGGCGAGCAGCCCGTCGGCGACGATCCCCATGGAGACCGTCGCGGTGAGGCAGTGCACCAGCGGCTGGCGCCGGCGGACGGCAGCGAGCACGTGCGCCACCGGGGCGAGGTCCGGGTCCGTCGGGCTCATCGTGCGCCTTCCGTCGTCTGCACCGGCCCGTGCTCGCGGACCCCGTCGGCAACGGTATCGATGTCAGCGTCGGTGTCCCGTGGGGAGAGTCGGGGCCCGAGCGCGGCACCGAGCACGAGGAGCCCGCCGCCCAGACTGATCAGCGCCATCACCGACCCGTGACGCCCGAGCAGCGCCTCGAGCCACGGCAGGTAGAAGGGGTAGAGCGCGGGAAGGACGAGGGAGAGGCTGTAGCCCATGCCGTAGCCGGTGGAGCGCACCTCGGTCGGGAACCGCTCGGAGAGGTACGCCGAGACCGGGCCGTAGGCAGAGACGGTGATGACCTGCAGCACGGCCGCGAGCACTGCCGCTCGGCCGAAGGACTGCGAGGTGACTGCGAGCCACCACACGAGCGGGCCGGCCACCGCAGCGACCAGTCCCCAGGCCATGAACAGGGTGCGTCGACCGGTTCGGGTCGACAGGTGACCGGCGAGCGCCATCACGACCGCTTGGGCGATGGAGGCGATCCCGATCGCCATCGAGACGCCGGTCGCGGGCAGTCCGGTGTCGGTCCCCAGTCGGCCGGTCAGCAGCAGCACCGTGGTGTTGGTGAGCAGCCAGAGCCCCGTCATGAGGAGGAAGACCTGCCAGAACGACGAGGCCCAGCGGCCGGTGAGCAGATCCCGCAGGCCCGCTCGTGGGCGCACCGACGTGGTCCGGGCCCGTCGGTGGAAGACCGGGGCGTCGGTGACCTGGCGGCTGTAGTAGATCAGCATGCCGATCGAGGCCAGTGCTCCGAGCACGAAGAGCAGCCTCCACCCCCACGCCGCGTAGGCATCGGGGCCCAGCATCATCAGCAGCATCGCCACCGAGAAGGCGATGCTCGCCTGCGCCCACGGCGCCATCGAGAGGATCAATCCGCTCATGAGGCCGCGCCGTCGGGGCCGGGACCATTCCATGGCGAGCGGGATGGCAGCCGAGTACTCCCCCGCCACGAAGATTCCGCCGAGGAACCTCAGCGCGAGGATGAGGGCGATCGTCCCCGCACCGAGGATCTCGTGGGTGGGCGTCATGGCGATCGCCAGCGCACAGGCGGCGGTTCCGGCGATCGCGACCCGGGTGGTGCGGGTGCGCCCGAGACGATCCGAGATGCGCCCGAACACGATCCCGCCGACGGGCCGCCCGAACAGCATCGCGACGACGATCAGGGACCCCGTCGAAGCTGCTGCCGCGGGCCCGGCGAGCACGACCATCGCCGGGGCCAGCGCGGTCAGCGGCAGGAAGACGTGGATGTTGTCCACCCAGTTGCCCACGACGCCGGCGCGCAGGGCGGCCCGGCCGGCCGGGGGGAGGCGCTCATCGGTGGTCGCGATCGGGGTCCCCGGCAGCATATGGGTCCCGCTCACAGCGCCCCCTCCAGGATCGTCTCGTGCTGGTCCGCTGGAACCGGTGCCGCCAGGCGCAGCGCCTGGTCGAAGAACTCCAGCTCATGCCGGCTGGCGAGGAGATAGGCACGGACCGCTGCGGAGCGGACCGCTGGGGAGGCTGTGGCGAGCTCCCGTTCGACCTGCTCCAGTGCTCCTTGCGTGGCGATGACGAAGCCCGGGTCACGGTAGGTGTCGAGCCAGTCCGCATAGGGGTGATCGCTCGGGACGGAGGGCAGTGTGGCCCCCGTCTGCGCGTACAGCCAGTAGCAGGGCAGCACGGCGGCGGTTCCCACAGCACGCTCCTCCCCGAGGGTGGTGGCCAGCAGGAAGTCGGTGTAGGCGCTGGTCACCGGGGAGACCCCGATCTCCTCCTGCTCACCGAGCCGGCCACGGTGCAGCGCGGACTCGACGGTGAGGCAGCTGCTCGCACCGCGGGCCCAGAACACCTGGGCCACGACATCGGTCGAAGCGGCCGAGAGCGCCGCGAGCGCGCGGGAGTAGCGACGCAGGTACAGCGAGTCCTGGGCGAGGTAGAACGCGAAAGCGTTCGGGGGCAGACTGCCGTCGACCAGCTGACGGACGAGGTCGGACTCCGCGATGTTGCGAGCGATGGGCTCCCCCGCAGCCCACAGCGCCTGCGTCCATGGCCCGGCCGGGGCGACGGCAGGCTCGATCCGCGCCGCTGCCGGGAGCGCGGCACCGAGCGCCGAAAGGATCTGGTCCGGGGAGTCGAGGATGGGTGGGACAGCTCCCGGACCGAGCCAGGGGGTGGATTCCCCGGCGGCCTGCAGACGGCGGGCGCGGTGGGAGTGGTCCACCGGACCGTGGCCGCTCCCGACCCGCAGCGCCTCCCCGTGGGAGATGGCCTCATGCAGCCACTGGGTGGACCAGGCGAGCGCCTCCTGCGGCGACTCCCCGCTGCCCAATCGGGTGGCGAGCGCCGAAGCGAGGGAGCATCCGGTGCCGTGGGTGCTGGTCGAGCTCACCCGCGTCGAGGGGACCGGGAGGCAGATGCCGTCGGGGCCCACCCAGGTGTTCGTCACCGTCGCGGAGTCCAGATGTCCGGTCTTCACCACGACGGCGACACCTGTCCGTGCGGCCCATCCTCGGGCCTGCTCGAGGGCGGCCCGCTCATCACGGGCGCGCTCGCTCCCCGTCAGGCGTGCGAGCTCCTCGATGTTCGGGGTCACGACGGTGGCGCGCGAGCAGAAGGTGATCATGGCCTGCTCTGCGTCCGGCGCCAGGAGGCTGTCACCACTGGTCGCGACCATCACCGGATCGACGACGAGGATCTGCGGGGGATGCTCGTCGAGCCACTCGGAGACCGTCGCGATGAGCGCGGCAGTGCCGAGCATGCCGGTCTTGACCGCATCGATCACCACATCGTCGCTGACCGCGCGGAGCTGCCGGTCCAGGAACGGGGCCGGCGGGACGTGGATCTCCCGCACGCCGCGGGTGTTCTGGGCGACGAGCGCGGTGACCACGCTCATGCCGTAACCGCCTGCGGCGGTGATGGATTTGAGATCCGCGGCGGTGCCGGCTCCCCCGGAGGGGTCCGTGCCGGCGATCGAGAGCACACGGGGAATTCGGGCAGGGTACGACGGAGCCATGGAGGACATCCCTTCGCTAGTACGAACTAGATCAGGTTCCACGGGTGTGATCTCAGCGTCGTACGACGCACCCCGTGTCCGCGGCCGAGTATAGACCCAGCTCTCGCTTCAGATCTCCGTGCAGCCCTCGCCGCTCCGTCGAGCCCTGCTCAGCCCATCGCCTCCCGGGCGGCCTGCTGCGCCTCGGGGAGCGCCTCGGCGGCGGTGGCCTCGCCACGGAAGATCTTCGCGATGCCCTGCAGAGCGGTGCCGGTGGCGATCGCCGAACGATCCCCCGTCTCGGGGCGCGCCGCGGACTCGGGCGCCTCGATCACCGAGACGTCCACCCCGGCCTCCGCCCAGCTCTCCTCCCAGGCGCCGCGCAGATCGCGATGGGCCGGGATGCCCAGGCGGTTCTCCGCGAGCACGCGCTGGCCGTCCGCGCCACCGAGCCAGTTCAGCAGCTCGGCGATCGCTGCGGCCCGCTCATCCTTCTTCGCCTCGACGCCGACGGCGGCGATCGCGTGGACCAGCGGGCGGGGGCCCTGGGAGCCGGCGACGACGGGATGGATGCCCCAGTCGAAGCTGCCACCGATCTCCTCGGCCAGGGTGTGCAGATCGTAGGTGCCCGTCTGCAGCAGACCGAGCTTGCCCTGGAGGAAGAGGTTCCGACACAGCGTCGGGTCCGCGGTGGTCTCCGACCCCGCCGGGCCGAGGTGCGAAGAGGCGAGATCGGCGAGGTACTGGACCGCAGCGGTGCCCGCGTCGGAGGCGAAGGACATCGTCCCGTCCTCGTCCTGCCAGCTGCCGCCCTGAGCAGCGATGAACGGTCCCAGCACCGCAGTACGGTCGGGATGCGCACTGAAGCCGAACGTCGCCCGGGTGCCGGGGTCGAAGCCCTCGTCCCCGGGGTGGCGGCCCTCCCCGTCGACGGTGATCGCGCGGGAGAGGTCCCGCAGCGGGTCCGTCGGCGCGCCGGGGTCGAAGCTCAGCGCGGTCGCGTCACCCTTGGCCGCGGCGACCAGGCCCTCGTGCGCGACCAGGATGCTCTGCTCCCAGAGCTGGGGAACACCCCACAGCCCGTCCTCGAGCCGATAGAGGTCCGTCGCGACGCCCTCCCACCGGGAGGAGGTCTCGCCGACGATCTCGCCGATCTCGAGCAGCCGCCCGCTGGCATGAGCCTGGGCGAGGTTCGCGGTGTTCATCCACAGCACGTCGGGCAGGTTCTTCGCCGCCACGTCCAAGGGCAGCTGGGTCCAGTAGTCATCCCAGCCGAGCACCTCTACCTCGACCGCGATCCCGGTGCTGTCGGTGAACTCCGCGAGGGATTCCTCGTACGCCGCCGCTGCCGCCTCGCTCCACACCCGCATCCGCAGCGTGTCGCCGTCCTCGAGCTCGACGGACCGATCCGAGGAGCAGCCGCTGAGCGCCCCGGCCCCGGCCAGTCCCATCGCAGCGGTGGTGAGCAGGAGCTGGCGGCGGGTCGGCACGGGGTCGGGGCCTTTCAGTGGTGGTGCGGCGGGTCGCTCAGGCGGTGGCGACCAGCCCGAGCTCGGCGCGGGAGGCCAGCACCGGGTGCTGCGGCGTGACCCGCACGGTGTAGCCCACCTCGCCGGGAGCGGCGAGCGCGAAGCGTGCGGCCCAGCGGCCGTCGTCCCCGCGCTGCAGAGGGATCAGCTGAGGATCGATGATCTCATCATCCGCGCCGATCTCACCGAGCACCGCCTCGATCAGCACGTCCGTGTCGCGAAGGCCGCCCAGCTCGACGTCTGCCACCAGCGTGACCTCGGCGCCGGTGGAGACCGTCGACCCGTCGGTGCCCTCGAGGGTCACCCCGCTCACGGCGATCGCAGACCAGGCCTGCTGCACTGCGGCCTTCCACTCGGTGAACTCGCCGGCCAGCGCCGGATCCGAGGCGAAGGCGGACGCAGCCCGGGCGGCAGGCAGATAGAGGTCGGTGACGTAGTCACGCACCATGCGTGCCGCGACGATCTGCGGGGCGACCTTGACCAGCGAGGAGCGGACCTTGGTCATCCAGCCACGCTGCATGCCGCGCGCGTCACGCTCGTAGAACAGCGGGACGATCGACTGCTCGAGGATCTCGTAGAGGGCCTCGGCCTCGATCCGGTTGCGCTCGGACTGGTCGGGGACCTCCGCGGTGGGGATGGTCCATCCCGCCTCGTCGTCCTTCATCTCGTCCCACCAGCCGTCGGACACCGAGAAGGTGAGCCCGCCGTTGAGGACGGCCTTCATGCCGGAGGTGCCGGAGGCCTCCTCCGGTCGGACCGGGTTGTTCAGCCACACGTCCGAGCCGGCGATCAGCACCGAGGCCATGCGGATGTCGTAGTCGGGCAGGAAGGCGATGCGATGGCGCACGCCGTGGTCATCGGCGAACTGCACCAGCTGCTGGAGGAACTCCTTGCCGGGGCGGTCGGCCGGGTGCGACTTGCCCGCCACCACGATCTGGACCGGACGCGACTCGTCCAGCAGGATCTTCTTGAGACGCTCAGGGTCCGAGAGCATCAGCGTGAGGCGCTTGTAGGTCGAGACGCGGCGGGCGAAGCCGATGGTCAGGGCGTTGGGATCCAGGATGTGCTCGGTCCAGGCGAGCTCTGCCTCGTCGGCACCGCGGCGCAGCCACGACTCCTTGACGTGATCCCGAGCCATCGTCACGAGATCCGCGCGCAGCGCGTTGCGGGTCTCGGTGAGCTCATGGTCGGTGAGGGTCGCCAGGGCGCTCCAGTCGCTCAGCGAGGAGATGTCGACGTCGCCGAGCGCCTTCTTGTACAGGTCATCCATGTGCGCCGAGGTCCAGGTGCGGCGGTGCACGCCGTTGGTGACCGAGCCGATCGGCACCTCGGGCACGTCGAAGCCCGGGTAGAGGTCCTGGAACATGCCGCGGGAGACCGCGCCGTGGAGCTTCGCGACGCCGTTGGCGCGCTGGGCGATGCGGAATCCGAGCTGGGCCATGTTGAACACGTCCCCGCCCTTCTCGATCCCGAGGGCGAGTGCGGCTTCGACGGGCAGCGAGGGGATCAGGCGGGACAGGCCCGTCTCGTCGGCGTCGAGGTAGCTGCGCAGCCGGGAGGCGTCGAAGCGGTCGATGCCGGCCGGCACCGGGGTGTGGGTGGTGAACACGGTGCCCGCCCGCACTTCGGCCACGGCCTCGGAGAAGCTGGCCCCGGCGTCGATCCGGCGGCCTACACGCTCGAGGCCAGAGAAGCCCGCGTGGCCCTCGTTGAGGTGGAACACGGTGGGTGCCGGAGCTCCGGTCGCCTGGGCGTACGCCTCGACGGCGCGGACGCCGCCGATCCCCAGCACGATCTCCTGGACGATGCGGTGCTCGTGGTCGCCGCCGTAGAGCCGGTCGGTGATCTGGCGGGCATCCTCGTCGTTGGTCTCGAGGTTGGTGTCGAGCAGAAGCAGGGGGACCCGGCCCACCTGCGCCTTCCAGACGGCGATGGCGACCTCACGGCCGCCCGGCATCGTGACCGAGACGGTCAGCTGCTCTCCGGCGGAAGTGAGCACGGGAGAGATGGGCAGCTGCTCGGGATCGTTGTGATGGTAGTTCTCCTGCTGCCACCCGCTGGGGTCCAGCGACTGGGAGAAGTAGCCCCACTGGTAGAGCAGGCCGATGGCCACCAGCGGCACCCCGAGGTCCGAGGCGGACTTCAGGTGGTCACCGGCGAGGATGCCGAGGCCCCCGGAGTAGATCGGCAGGGTCGGGGTGATCCCGAACTCCATGGAGAAATATGCGATCGAGGAGCCGTCACCGGCGCCCTGTGCCCCGGGGACGGTGCGCTGGAACCAGCGACCGGAGTCGAGGTAGGTGCGCAGGTCACCAGCCTCAGAACGCATCTGCGCGAGGAACGTCTCGTCGCGGGCCGCCTCGGCCAGACGCCCCGCCGGGACCCGGGAGAGCATCGCGATCGGGTTCTCCCCGCTGGCGGCGAACACCTGCGGGTCGAGCGAGCGGAACAGGTCGACGGTCTGACGGCGCCAGGTCCAGCGCAGGTTCAGCGCGAGGTCGCGCAGAGGCTCGAGGACGCTGGGGAGGTCGGAGGAGACCGTGATCGTGGAGATCGGCTTCATGGCACCACGGTACCCGAGGACGTTGACAGGTCTTGCACATTTCTTGCGCTTCGGACGACGATGTTCTGCCCGCATTTTCCGCCGCCCTACCAGGGGAGATGCCCGATTGCCAGATCGTCCGACACGCAGAACTCCCTCGCTGTGCAACATTCTTGCAAGAGCTTTCCTCCCGGTGGGGCCGCCCGTTCCCGCGCCGACAGCGGCATTCGCCCCTCACCGGCGTCACTGCCTGCGACAATGGTGCGGCACCGTGGGGGACGGTGCCCCGACGACGAGAGCAGAACGCACGGAGGCGCCCGATGGGGAGCGACATACGGACCGGGGAGATGCCCGCGATCCCGGAGGACACCATCGACCTCGGAGAGCGCCTCGATCCGACGCGCACGCTGCTGCGGCGAGCAGCCGGTGGGGATCAGCGTGCCGCGGCCGCACTGGTGGACGTGCTCGGGCCCCGCATCCACGGCCTCTCCGTGCATGTGACGGGCTCCTCGGCGCGGGCGGAGAAGCTCGCCGTGACGGTGCTGCGCTCCTGCCTTCGAGAGGCCGGCGATCTCGCCGCGAGCGGGCTGCCGGGCGAGGCGGCGGTGCTGGACCGGGCCCGACGGGCCGCAGTGGCCACCAACCCCAGCGGTGACGTGCGCTCCCTGGTCGCACCGGACCTGGTCAACGACCGCACCCGCGACCGACGGGAGGTGGAGGTGCTGCGCGTGCTGCTGGAGCTGCCGCCGGCACATCGTGCGCTGGTCGAATCCGCCGCCCAGGGGCGGTTCTCCTACACGGGGCAGCCTCGCCAGCAGAACGCCGTGATCCTCTCCCAGGCACTGGATCAGCTGGTCCCCTTCGGCGGTCCGCCCGATGTGGAGACTCGAGCGCTGGCCGCACTCGATGCCCTGGCCCTCGCCGAGGAGGGTGAGCGGCTCCGACTGCGCGAGCTGACCCGGTATCCGGAGACGGCAGGGATTCATCGCCATGCCATCGAGGCCGCGGCGCGTCTCGCGCTGCTGACCACGGTCCCGCCGTCTCGCGATCTGCGCCTCGCCGTGCTCGAGGGCTTCGGTGCAGTGCGGACCGATGGCGCCAGCTCGAGTCCGCTCTCGGCCCGTCCTGCAGGCGCCGCAGAGCCCGAGCCCAGCTATCGGGGCGACTACGCCACTCCGGTGCTCGGAACCGACTCGCAGCGTCGGATGGTCGGCCCGCCGGCGATGGCGGGCGGACGCCACTCCAGCGCCGTGGAGCCACAGGACGGCTCGTCGATGGCCGCCAGCAGCGAGGCGGCTCTGCCGACGGGCGCTCCGGAGGGCGCCTCGTCCCCCGCCTTCTCCTTCCGCGCCACCGATGAGAAGCAGCGTTCGCGTCGCGACCGCCGGCGCGAGAAGCGGCGCACTGAGCAGGGGCGCCGCGGCGTCCCGTGGTTCTCCCGCACCGTCGCAGCAGCTGCAGTGGCCGCGTTGCTGGTGCTCGGCTATCTGCTGTCGGATGTCCACCATCAGCTCGAGGAGTCCGAGCGCCTCGCCTCAGCCTGGGCGAACCACACCATGACCGCCGGCGCCCAGCTGGTCCCCGGAGTCAGCGACAACGGGACCTGGCGCGCGGTCATCACCGAGGACGGCATCTCACTGCGCGCCGAAGGGGTCGTGGGCTGGGAGGACGAGGTCCTCGAGCTCTGGGGCGAGACCGATGGGGTGCAGCGCAGTCTGGGGGTGCTTGATCTCGCCGACGACGGCTCTATCAGGTTCACCACCGAGGAGAGCGATGAGCGTCTCTTCGTGACCCGCGAGATGCCCCCTGGGAATGAGTCCGGGACACCCTCCGAGCGTGTGGTGGCGAGCCTGGACCCCGCCGTCTCCGGGGTCTGATCCTTCTGAGCATGACGCCGCCCCGCTCGCGATGGCGAGCGGGGCGGCGTGTCGTGCGGGCGCGTCCGGCAGATCGTCTGTCGGAGCGTCTGTCTCAGTCGCGGGTCAGGCGGCGGTAGGTCACGCGGTGGGGACGTGCGGCGTCCTCGCCGAGGCGCTCGACCTTATTGGTCTGGTACGACTCGAAGTTACCCTCGAACCAGTACCAGTTCGCCGGGTTCTCCTCGGTGCCCTCATAGGCCAGGATGTGGGTCGCGACCCGGTCCAGGAACCAGCGGTCGTGGGAGACGACCACGGCGCAGCCGGGGAACTCGAGCAGCGCGTTCTCGAGCGAGCCGAGGGTCTGCACGTCCAGGTCGTTCGTGGGCTCATCGAGAAGCAGCACGTTGCCGCCCTGCTTGAGGGTCAGCGCGAGGTTCAGGCGGTTGCGCTCACCGCCGGAGAGGATCCCCGCCTTCTTCTGCTGGTCCGGGCCCTTGAAGCCGAACTGGCTGACGTAGGCGCGTGAGGGGATCTCGACCTTGCCGACCTGGATGTAGTCCAGCCCGTCGGAGACGACCTCCCAGAGGTTCTTCTCCGGGTCGATGTTCTCGCGGTTCTGGTCGACGTAGCTGATCTGGACGGACTTGCCGATCTTCAGCTCGCCGTCGTCCAGCGGCTCGAGGCCCACCATGGTCTTGAACAGCGTGGTCTTGCCGACGCCGTTGGGGCCGATGACGCCGACGATGCCGTTGGGCGGCAGGGTGAAGGAGAGCCCGTCGATGAGCACGCGCTCCCCGAAGCCCTTCTTGAGGTCCTTGGCGTCGATGACCTGGTTGCCCAGCCGCGGGCCCGGCGGGATGGTGATCTCGTCGAAGTCGAGCTTGCGGGTGCGCTCGGCCTCGGTGGCCATCTCCTCGTAGCGGGCCAGACGGGCCTTGGACTTCGCCTGGCGGCCCTTGGCGTTGGACCGCACCCACTCCAGCTCCTCCTTGAGGCGCTTGGCGAGCTTCTGGTCCTTCTTGCCCTGGACGTTGAGGCGCTCTTCCTTCTTCTCCAGGTAGGTGGAGTAGTTGCCCTCGTAGGGGTACAGGTGGCCGCGGTCGACCTCGGCGATCCACTGGGCCACGTGGTCCAGGAAGTACCGGTCGTGGGTGACGGCGATGACGGCGCCCTCGTACTGCTTGAGGTGCTGCTCGAGCCAGAGCACGCTCTCGGCGTCGAGGTGGTTGGTGGGCTCGTCCAGCAGCAGCAGGTCGGGCTTCTCCAGCAGCAGCTTGCACAGCGCCACGCGACGGCGCTCACCACCGGAGAGGTGGGTGACCTTCTCGTCGCCGGGCGGGCAGCGCAGGGCGTCCATCGCCTGCTCGAGCTGGGAGTCGAGGTCCCAGCCGTTGGCGGCGTCGATGTCGGTCTGGAGCTTGCCCATCTCCTCCATCAGCGCGTCGAAGTCGGCGTCGGGCTCCGCCATCTCCTCGCCGATGGCGTTGAAGCGCTGGACCTTCTGGAACAGCTCGCCCATGCCTTCCTGGACGTTCTCCAGGACGGTCTTGGACTCGTCCAGCGGCGGCTCCTGCAGCAGGATGCCGACGCTGTAGCCCGGGGAGAGCTTCGCCTCGCCGTTGGAGGGCTGGTCCAGCCCCGCCATGATCTTCAGGATCGTGGACTTGCCGGCGCCGTTGGGGCCGACCATGCCGATCTTCGCACCGGGGTAGAAGCTCATGGAGACGTCATCGAGGATGACCTTCTCGCCCACGGCCTTCCGGGCTTTGTACATGGAGTAGATGAATTCAGCCAACTCGTGTTCCTGTTCGGAGAGGGGTTCTGGGGATTCTCACCGGCGCGCCGCAGAGCGGTGCCGCACGGGATGTGTCGCACTGCCCGACTCTACCCGCATCCGGGCCTCTGACCCCCGATGGCGGGGCCGAGATAGACGCGTGCCACCCGTAACGCCCGTGCGGCGCCGGATCGGTCCCCGTCGGACACGGGTCGCACGCGCTCAGTCCAGTTGAACAGTCCAGTCGAGCAGTCCAGGCGGAAGAGCTCAGCCCAGTCGGAAGCGCTCGGTCCAAGCGCCCAGTCCAGTCGGAAGCGCTCGATCCAAGAGCTCAGCCCAGTCGGAAGCGCTCGGTCCAAGCGCTCAGTCCAGCGGGACGCCGCGTTCGGCGAGCAGCCGGCGTGCCGTCACCGCGCCGTGCTCGGTCCCCTCGGGGTGCACATCGCCGTTGCGGGGCCAGAAGTGGGCGTCGATGCCGCGTTCCTTCGCGGCGTCCACGTTCTCCTGGCGGTCGTCGAAGTAGATGACGGCCGAGGGGATGGACACTCCCCCGGTCTCGTGGGCGAGGACGTCGAGCATCACCTCGTAGATCTCGCGTTCCGGCTTGGCCGCTCGCTCCTCGCCGGAGACAACGGCGAGGGTGAACGCCTCGAACCAGTCCGCACGGCGCACCTCCTCCGCGAAGGACACCGACGCGTTGGACAGCAGGGCCAGGCGCACCTCGTTGCGGGCGAGATCGTGGATCAGCGACCTCGACTCGGGGTCCATCCGCAGGAAGTAGCGGTTGTCCGCCTTCTGCAGCTCGGCGATCTCGTCCTCGGAGAGCTCCTCGACCCCGACGGCGGCGGCCACTGCGGCCCAGTACTCGGCGAGGGTGGTGTCCCCGCGGTCGTAGGCACCCCGTTCACGCCACAGCGCCTCCTCGAGGACCGACGGCTCGCCGCCGAGCAGCTCATGCAGGTCCGGCACCGGGTCATGCCCGGCGCTCAGCACACCCCCGTAGTCGAACACCACTGTCGGCTTCGGCGGAGTGCGGCGTCGATTGCGCTTGCTCATTCGTTGTTCACGTCCTCACAGGTGGGCAGGCCTTCGGCGCTGCCGGTCTCGGCAATGGTCTCGGTGGCGTCGAGCGCGTCCTCGAAGTCCGTCACGGCGACGACCTCGAGCCCTTCGGGTTCGTAGCCGACGACCTCGTCGCAGTTGGCGCTCGGCGCGAGGAAGAACTCGGCGTCGGACTCGTCGGCGCCCACCATCTTCTGGCGGATCCCTCCGATGGGGCCGACCGCGCCGTCCACGGCGATGGTCCCGGTGCCGGCGATCTGGTGGCCGCCGGTCAGGGCGCCGGGGGTGAGCTCGTCATAGACGGACAGCGAAAAGATCATTCCGGCGCTGGGTCCGCCGATGTCCCCGACCGCGATCTGGACGTCCATCGGGAACTCATAGCCTGCGGCGAGCACCACGCCCATCCGGGGTGATCCGTCGGCCATCTCGGAGGGGACCTCGAGGTCCAGCTCCTCACCGGCGCGCCGCACCCGCATCGGGACCGTCCCACCCTCGGGCGTGGCCCGGATCAGCTCGCGGTAGCCCTCGAGGGAGCTCGCCGTCTCGCCGCCGACGGAGACGATCACGTCCCCGCCCTCCAGGGTGCCGTCGGCCGGCGCCCCCTCCTCGACTCCCGCGATCATCACCACGGACTCGTACTCGAGACCGAGCTCGTCCAGCGCCACGGCGACCGCACCCTGCTGGGAGGTGCTCATCGCGGCGGTGTTGTTCAGCACGGTCTGCTCGCGGGTCTGCCCCTCGGGGAACACCGCCTCCTTGGGCAGCACCATCTTGGAGCGGTCGAACCAGGCGGCGACGACCTCCACCGGAGTCACCCGGTATCCCGGCCCGCCGTCGACGGAGACCGTGGTCATCATCAGCGCGCCATCGGTCGGATGGGTCTCCGCCCCGTCGATGACCAGGATCTGCTCGCCGTCGTACTCGCCGAGCACATCGATCGCGGGCCCCGGACGCTCGATGACATAGGGCACCGGGATGAAGGAGCCGCCCAGGATCATCACGCACAGCAGCAGCAGCGAGACCAGCGCCAGCACCGGGCGTGCGAGCTGCGCGTCGTCGACGGACCGGGCGAGCAGCTTGCGCACCCTGCGGGCGGGCGACGGGGCGGTGGGGTCTTCTGTCACCCCGACATTGTGCCCCACCGTCCGCATGCTCCTCGCGGCGCGCGGAGCGACGATCAGGCGCGGTCGGTAGGCTGGGGACCCACGCACAGCTGGAGGTGGCCATGAGTGATTCCCCGATCCCGGGTGGACCCGGTGATATGGACGAGGAGGCGCTGAAGCGCTTCCTGAAAGAGACGTTCGGAGACGCCCTCCCCGAGGGTGCCCTGGACGGGTTGGACCTCTCTGCGCTCGCGCAGCAGGCCGATCTCCCCCAGGACCCCGCCCAGCTGCGGGCGGCTGCCGCCCAGATGCAGCACATGTTCGCCGCACAGGGCGATGACCCTGTGAACTGGCAGATGGCGGAGGACATCGCCCGGCGCACCGCCGCCGGGCAGGCCGGGATCCCCGGCGCCGAGTCGCCGGCAGGGACTCCCGGCGATCCTTCGCCCGGCGACACCGCGATCGCGGACCTCCGGCAGGCTGCGCAGGTGGCGCGGCTGTGGCTGGATCCGGTGATCGCGATCGACGTGCCCACCGCGGAGCTCGGCGTCTACAGCCGCGGTACCTGGCTGCATCGCACCCTTCCGCACTGGAAGCCCATCGTCGAACCGGTCGCGAAGTACATGGCCGGCGCGATCGGCGAGGCGATCGCCGCCCAGTTGGGGCAGATGGGTGACATGGGTGCTGGGATGCCACTGCCCGGTGGCGATCCGGCCGCGATGATGGAGCGGATCGGCGGGACCATGTTCGGCGTCCAGTTCGGTCACGCCATCGGCGCCCTGGCCCGCGAGGCCGCCGGCACCACCGATCTCGGGATGCCGCTGGGCCGGGACGGGGAGCCCGCCCTGGTCGCCGCGAACGTCGAGGACCTGATCTCCGCGCATTCCCTGGACCCTGCCGCTGCGCGCATCTTCCTCGCCGCCCGCGAGATCGCGCACACCGCGCTGTTCAGCGCCGCGCCCTGGCTGGGCAAGGCGCTCTTCTCCGCGATCGAGGACTACTCCCGCGGCATCACCCTGGACCTCGACGCGCTCGATGAGATGGTCCGGGATCTGGACCTCTCCGACCCGGCCGCGATGCAGGCCCGGCGCCCCGAGGACATGTTCGTCTTCACCCGCCGCGCCTCGCAGGAGCGCGCTCTCGAGGAGCTCGCCACCACCCTGGCCCTGATCGAGGCATGGGTGGACCACGTGACCACCAAGGCGCTCGAGGGCAAGCTGCCTGATCTCGAGGCCATGCGCGAGGTGCTGCGGCGGCGCCGTGCCGCTGGCGGGCCTGCCGAGCAGATGCTCTCGAAGACCGTCGGCATCGAGCTGCGTCCACGGCGGGTGCGCGAAGCCCTCTCCTGGTGGGACAGCGTGCTGGCCACCGAGGGCGAGTCCGGACGCGAGGCGAAGTGGGATCATCCCGACCTGCTGCCCAGCGCCGAGGTGCTCTCCGGCCGCCCGCGGGCACCCCAGCAGGCCGCCTCCGAGGAGGAGGCCGAGGGGCTTGCACAGGTCGCGATCCCGGAGGACTTCGACGCCGAGCTGGCGAAGCTGCTCTCCGGTGATGGCCAGGAGCAGGCACCACGTGAGGATGAGCAGGGCGGGCTGCGAGGCCCCGGCCCCGCTGGCTCTGCCGGACCCGCCGGACCCGAGGGCTCTGCCGGCCCTGCCGGACCCGAGGGCTCTGCCGGCCCTGCCGGACCCGAGGGCTCCGACAGCCCCAAGGGTTCCGACGGCCCCGAGGGCTCCG